>JADKIX010000010.1:0-300000 GCA_016722635.1 Rhodospirillaceae bacterium
TTGTTTTCATTTCATTCTCCATTTCTATTAAGTGAGGGTAAATAAATATCCGTGATTAATTCAGAGGCGGCCACTTCACAGAGATATTAATATATTCCTCAAATATTTTAACATCTGCGGCCGCAAAACTGACTAGAGCAGCCATTGGCCGTATAACCATTGATAGGCAGCCCGCATGCTGGCGTAAGGCCCTTGATACGGTAGCACCGCATAATCGCCCCGCAGATCTTGCTATGGATCAAAGGGATTCGATTGGGAGGACTGTTTCGGTGATAATTCCCGCCTGCGAATGTAAATCTTGCTCGGGTGTACGGTACCGGGTCATCAAAATAAACACCGATTGAACGTTGTCCTGGAACAATCCAGTTGTTTGCACCCAACAAACATACAATTGATGAAAACTTTCCCGACCTGCATGTACGAGCCATGATGATCAATGGCGATAACGGATAAAACGTTACCTGCCGGATGGTCACCTTGTAATCATCCCGTGCTTGGGCATTTTCCGGAAACAGGAAATTGTTGATGAAGGCCGTTTTTGCGGTGACTGGGCTGGGGAACGCCTGTACGCCTCTTTAAATAAACGATTAAAGGATTGTAAATTAGGGTAACCGCTTTTTGTGGCGATAGCCGCAATAGACAAATCGGTATGCGCCAAATAAGCGGCGGCGCGCTGCGAGCGAGGCGTTTGACAGTGTCTGCAATTGTTTCCCCGATAAGGCGCTGATATAACCGGTGCCAATGATAAGGGGACATGCAAGCAATATCCACTTAATTTCAGTAGATCAAGCGGCTCATCCAGATGGTCGAAGATATAGCCGGTGACCCGGTTCAACCGTTGCACATAATCTTTAACATGCAGGGCTTGGCGCATAGATTGTTTCCTTTTCTTTTATCCCGATCGGATAAAAAATATCGTATATGATGGCGATCAAAACAAAACAGTTAAGCTGAACATTTCACGCCAATGAAAATATCAATAGCACCGGATGGTTGATATTTTTCATAATCAGCGACAAATGCCCTTTTCAGGGTTGTTGCCAAATTTCCAACCGCTTTCACCAACCTTCGCAGGCCCCGACCACCGCAAATATTTGGCGATTTGAGGGGGATGATGGTTGCAACCAAACCCGCGGGTAATCTCCCAACCTCACTGACCGCAAAGCCACAATTAGGAATAGGCGCAATACCTTGATATTTCCGAGTTATGCCGAAAATGGGTGCACGCTACGTAAACATCCTGGGAAATTTTATTTGGAATTTTCTAAAACCCCTTCTTGGTAAAATTTTTGCCATCGAGGTGAGGGGTGGTTTGGAAGGCAACATCGTTGGATGTTTTCAGCCCAACACCCGCACTTTGGATAGGATCTTTTTGGGTGGTTTTGCATCTGTTTGTTCCCTTTATTTAGTGGATGATAAAGAACCCTACAAATCATTGTTTTTGTGAAATCTTGCGGTATTGCATTCTAACCAAGATCAGGGGCAATTTTTTGAAATGGGCGAAAATTTGCTTGATGCCAATATTAATATATATAATAGTTAGATCAACATCTTGTCGTTTTGCCTGATGGATAAGGTAAGTCAGTAATTGAATTTAAAAAATTGATACAGGGGAAAATCAAGAAAAATTTAGCCACCATATCTTTCGTAACGGCTGGGCCTTCCTTGAGTGCTGCTTAAAGTGAAACTCCTGAGAGAAAGTTGCCCGTAAAGCCCGTGAGTTTTGTGTGGCGATGGGAAACCAGATATTTCACCTAGGAAAAGCTGATCCAGCCCGTTTCCAAAAATCACTTAGATAAAGGTACTGCGCCGCACATGACAGAAAAGAACCTGCGCCGTTTAAAAAACTAACAACCACTTTACCCAAAGAGGGGCTTTTAAAGGCGACCTGCATAAGCGCTTTCCCAACCGAAGTGGATAATATATATCGATGGCAAGCCGTTAATGGGTAGCAGTGATAGGAACAAGGGCTAACTAGATATTGGGAACATTTAGTAGGTCAGCCCCTTATTTAAAATCTCAAAACAATTAGCAATCTTTGCTTAAGAGGGCTGTGGCACCGCTTGTTGGTGGAGGGCAGTGAGAATTTTTGGAAGCTCACTTTTCGGAATTGCCAAAAAATCCAGATTTTCATCAATTAAAACCGCTTGGCGGTTATCAGCGCTGACGGCGGCCAAGCCAATTGGTTGATTGGATCCGGTTGATAGGATGTTGGGATTTTCTGTTGATTGCAGTACATCCGTTTCATAATCACCCGAATGAAATCAATAAACACACAAACTATCTCGGCATTTCGGCCGTCGCTAGTGCTTAAATGGGCGTCACAAGCCATAATGAACTTGCTTTTACAAGAGCCTTTGGTAATACTGCCCAGCCGGTCAACGGTCCAATTATCCCCTATGCGCCAATCATCCCAAAGATTTGGCCCCGAAGTATTTTTAATCCTGTTTTCCAAAACCAACCCCCTCCTTAAAAAGGCAAAAAGTAGGATTTATGGGGGATAATTTAGATCCTATCTCTTATACCAGGCATTTTCAATGCGCCGGTCGAGTATGAACGATATGGAAGGCAACCGCGCCTATAATTCCCCGGGTTAGGAAAGGAAGAAAGAAAGCGAAGGAATAGCGATCGTATCCAAATAATATAGAATAGGATCGTGTCGAAATTTAATCCTTGGGGATAGGTGGCCAGCATCGATGGGCGTTTGCTAAATTCCTGATACCAGGCATTGAGTTTTGCATAATCCTTGTGCCAATTGTCGGTTGGGAAACGGAAATCGATATACCCCAAAGCGGCGGCCAAGGAAAATTCACCAATCGTTGGTTCTTTACTGAAATGTTTAGCCTCATGTTCGGCGGCTTTCAGGCTGCTTTTGAACTTTATTCCGCTGCAGGGTTAGAAAATCAGCCCATTGTAAGTTGGTTGGGCGCATGTGGGTTTCAATGCGTTGGGCAACAGCGGCTTCCAATAAACCATCGGCCAAAGCATGCAAGCGCAAAGCCCGATATTTCGCAGGGTTGCTGGTTGGGAATAATTTCCCTTGCGCCATGTCATTCAAATATTCGCAAATAACGATAGAATCATAAAGCACCATGCCATCCGCGGTGGGTTAAGCGGAACCTTGCCCAACGGATTTTCAGGGGCGATGCCTTGCACCCAATTATCCCGGATCGGGGCAATTATTTCAATTTATCAACCAGTTTTAATTCATGGGCAACCAGCATCACTTTGCGGCCGTAAGGGGTGGTGCTGGACGTGCGCAGTTTCATTTTATGGGAAGTATCAACCATTGGATAGTCTCCTGAAAATAGAGATGAATGTCGAAGCGTGGATTAAAATAATCCATCCCCACGATGGCCTAGTTTGTTAAAAACTGCAACAGGGGGGTATATCAGGCGCTCTAGGACGATCTAATCCCCTGCAAAATTCTGAAAATCTTATGTACCATCACATCATATGGAAAAACAGTGAAATGTTTTGATCTGTGATATTCCTGCCGGATGAACAAGCAATCTTCTATGTCTTGTCTTGATGGCGGATTAGGGGTTGCCATTCGATGTCGGCTTAGATAAGTTGTTGGCAATGCTGTATCAATTGTCTGAAATTGGCTTTGGGAACCAACAGCCCGTTTTATCAATAATAATAACAATATTGGGAGGATAAACGATGACAGTTCCAGCAAGACCAGGCTTAAACGTTTTATCTGCCTACGTTCCAGGTGTGAGGCAAAATTACCAGGCTATGCCAACCCCATCCGTTTGGCATCAACGAAAATGCCTTGGGGCCAGCCCCAAGGCAATGGAAGCCTTTTTCTAAGGTTGCGTCTCAGTTACATCGGTATCCGGATCCATCTGCCCGCTTATTGCGTGAAACCCTTGCCAAAAAATTTCAATTGGATGTGCACAGGATTGTTTGCAGCGCCGGTTCCGATGAATTAATTGAATTAATTGCGCAAGGATATGCGGGCCCTGGGGATGAAGTTATTTATAGCCAATATGGTTTATGAAATATGCCATCACCATCATCAGCGTGGGCGCCAAACCCGTGATGATACCTGAGAGAAATTTCACGGCCCAAGTGGATGACATCTTGGCCGCTGTGAATGCGCGTACCAAAATTGTTTTCTTGGCCAATCCCAATAACCCCACCGGCAGTATGTTAGCAGCCAGCGATATCCGTCGCCTGCATCAAGGATTGCCTCCCTATGTGTTATTGGTGTTGGACGCAGCCTATGCGGATTATGTGGATGATAAGACCTATGAGGCGGGCTATCAATTAGCCAGCAACAGCGAAAACGTCATTGTCTTGCGGACTTTTTCAAAGATTTATGCGTTGGCGGCCTTACGAGTTGGCTGGGCTTATGCCCATCCCTCTGTCATTGACATTATTAATCGTATCCGTGGGCCTTTCACCTTGTCTGCCCCCGCCCAGTCTGCAGCTTGTGCCGCCTTGGAGGATGAAGCGCATGTGAGCGCGCGCGTCAGCACAACCGGCAATATTTGCCTTGGTTCCGCAAGCACATGCTGGAGATGGGTTTGCAGGTATTGCCAAGCGCCGGTAATTTTGTGTTGGTACGTTTTTCGGAGGGGAGCAAACCGCAACAAAGGCAACTCGGAAATCAAAAGCCCTTGACGTCAAAAACTACTTAAACCAGCAAGGCATTATTATCCGCCCCCTTGATGCTTACGGCTTACAGGACTGTTTGCGGATTACCATCGGCACGGCTGAGGAAATGAAAACAGTCGTCCAAAAGCTAAAAGACTACCAAAGCCGCCATCAACATCTTCGACAATCGGCCGGGTAATCCCGGACACGGTTTATAAGAAAACTTCCTTCATTGTTTTTCTTATCAACGGATAGGCGGGGTGCCCTTACCCAGGGATGATTCTTTCCTTGCATTTACCACTTTTACTTATTATTGACACTTTCTAAACAATGGGAGACATTCATCATGACATCTAAGTTTAATTTTAACGGCCGGATTATAATGATTGGATATGGGTCCGTTGGCCGCTGTACTTTGGCTATGATAGCAGAAAATTTTGATATGCCTTTAAGCAACATCATCATTATTGACGGGCAAGACCAAAGCCATATCATCGCCCCTTACGTCCAGCGCGGCGTTCAATATCTGGTTAATCCTTTGTACCGGGAAAATCTGGATAAAGTTCTTGATGACCGTGTGGGCGGCGGCGATATTATGCTAAACTTAAGCGTGGATGTCAGCTCTGTCGATTTAATGGATTGGTGCCAAAAACACCGGGTATTATATTTAGATACCTGCATTGAACCTTGGGATGGGTATTATGATAACCCCAAAATCCCCGTGAGCAAACGCAGCAACTATTATTTGCGTTATGAGGCGATCCAGCGGGCAAAGAAATGGCGTAAACCGGCGATGAGCGCCCTTTTAACCCATGGGGCTAATCCGGGGCTTATCAGCCATTTTGCTAAAGCTGGGTTACTTGAAATTGCCAGCAGAAAACTAAAGGCCTTTAAGGATCAGCCAAAAACCCAGCAAGCATGGGCTGCTTTAGCCCAGCAATTAGGGGTTAAGGTGATCCAGGTGGCGGAGCATGACACCCAAATTGCCAATCGCCCTAAACGCCCGGGTGAGTTTGTGAACACTTGGAGTATTGATGGCTTTTACAGCGAAGGCATGCAACCAGCTGAGATGGGTTGGGGGACGCATGAAAAGAAAATGCCAAAAGATGGCTTCCATCATCGGGTGGGATCACGTTCTTCCATTTATTTGGGGCAACCAGGACTGATTACCCAAGTGAATTCATGGACACCGGTCAGTGGGCCTATGAAGGCCTATTGCATTACCCATGGCGAAGCTATTAGCCTGAGTGAATATTTAACTTTAAAGCAGGGGAAAAAGTGATGTACCGGCCTACGGTATATTATGCGTATCATCCCTGCAACGATGCGGTTCTCAGTATGCGTGAAGTAGCCATGCGCGATAGCTGGACATTGCAACCTAATAAGCGTTTGTTAAATGAGGAAATTATCGAGGGTGGGGATGAATTAGGCGCCTTGCTACTCGGGGATCATGGCGGCTTGTGGTTTGGCTCCATTCTAGATCATCAGACCGCACGCCAAATGTTAAAAGGTAAATTCAGTGCCACCTCTTTGCAAATTGCCGCGCCAGTGATGGCAGGGGCGATGTGGTTGATTAAGAATCCGGAACTGGGTTTATTAGAACCGGAACATTTGGATTATCAGGAAATCATCGAAATATGCCGGCCATATTTGGGTAAAATAGTGGGGGTGTGGACAGATTGGACACCGCTGCAGGGGCATTACCGTTTATTCCGGGAAAAGGGTTTAAATCTAAACGACCCCTGGCAGTTCCAAAATTTCCGCGTCAGCTGAGGAATACATAAATGGCCCCTGTCTTTTAAAGGCAGGGTTAAAGATAGGGCCTATGACCATATGGGCGATCAGAAAGGTCTGTTTTTACAAAAATATCTTTGTGGGGAAGAGGCTTAGGAAATAAAACCAATCAATCCTTTGCAAGTGATACAAAGTAATGGGTCCCCAGCTGATTATTTGGTTTTCAATCGATAGCTTAACGGCGATGAAACTATTGTCTAAATTGCCCTGGGCTGCTGCCAAAAGCTCGCTGGTATCTTGGATCCTGTTTTGCGTTTCTTCATCCCAAGAACCAACTTGGAAAAAGCTTTGCAGTAAATTATCATATCCATATAACTGGAAATAAACGTCGCTTTGCGGTTGTAATTGTTCATCCAACTGAATGGCCACTTGATTGGCCACCACGCTCCATTTCTGCGTCAGGACAAGTAAGTTTTCTATCAGTATTTTTCCTGCGGATTTTTGCCAATTTACCAATTTTTCCAAGAAATTTTTCCCCTGCCATGGGCCTTTGGCCGAAGCGTATAAAATGACAATGGGAATAGGGCCAGATAGGAAAGGGGTGGAAACCCCCGGTAAGCTAATCACTTGAAACTGGCTAATAACAAGCCATTCAGGCTGGTTAGGAAAATGGGTTAGGATAATTTGTCCCTCTTTAATGGTTACGGAAGGCGTTGCTTGACCGGCTTGGGCACTAAGGGCAATATCGGTTGCATGGATTTCAGCACTTTTTAATTTACCGTCAAATCCCAAATAGCTGAAAATAGTGGCATTGGCAGAAACCAGCGAGCGTTGCCCATTCACGGTTATTTCTTGCTGGGCATTTCGGATGATTAATTTGACATCGATCGGGCGCCAGGCGGTCGCAATTAACTTGATGCTGTCGGCCTTCAAAGACCATGGATTGGGGGTATCAAAATAAGCAATATTGATATCTGGTATCACCATCGTGAAACTATAAGGAAACCCCTTCACCGTGATAGTGGGGGGCATTATCGCTTTGAATCCGTTCGCTTGCAAAAGCGGCTGCAATTTTGGCCAATATTTTTCAATCAGGCTTGCAGCAATACACCAATATGCTATATATGCGGTGCAGCAAATTAATGGCAGCATAAGGATACCGTAAGAAACCCGCCATAGGATGCGCTTAGGACTAGACACGGATATGAACCCCTTTTTCATTTTTAAAGGTTTCAGCCAATTTGTTGTCTTTAATCCTATCCCCATAATTTTGAACTATGAGATATAAGGGGTTCCTTACTGAAAAAGGCAGACGAGCAATTTTGCCAAAAAAACTAATTATACGCCATATTGGCTAGAAAGAATACGGATGTCCAGTAGTCAATCTCCTGCCGGTACTTCTATCAAAAAGCAGCACTTATTTTTTCCATTCTATTTGTTCTGTTATGGAGCACGGGGTTTATCGTTGCCAAAATTGGCTTGCGCTATGCAGGTCCGTTTACCTTTATTTTAATACGGATGGGAATTGCCATTGTGATTATGGGAATTTTTGCCTTGGTCATGAAAGCCCGCTGGCCACGGCAGCTTAAAACTATCTGGCATTTGGCCGTTGCCGGTGTTTTAACCCATGCTGTTTATTTGGGTGCTTCCTGGTCTGCGGTTGCCCAAGAAGTGCCGGTGGGGATAGTGGCGATTATTGCAGGCCTACAACCCCTCGTTACCAGTGTTTTGGCAGGCCCCATGTTGGGTGAAAAAACCACCCAACGACAGTGGATTGGCCTCCTGGTTGGGTTTTTAGGCATTTTTATTATTGTTGAACCTAGGCTACAAGCAGCCATTGTGTCTTTTCAAGGGATTGCGTTGGCAGTTTTTGCTTTGTTGGGTATCACTTTGGGGACTTTATACCAAAAACGTTTTTGCCGGAATATTGATTTAAGGTCTGGACAAGTCATCCAGTTGGTTGCGGCATCCTTGGTCATATGGCCTTGGGTTTATTGGATGCAGGAAAGACCGGTTGAATGGTCGGGAGAGTTTGTTTTTTCCCTATTTTGGATGTCAGTCGTGTTATCGGGCATTGCCATCACTTTGCTTACCTGGTTGATTTATAACGCCCCTGCGGCTTCAGTGGTCGTATTATTTTATGTCACACCGCCGTTGGCAACGGTTTATGCCTATATTATTTTGGGGGAAAATCTGGGTTGGTTGGGGATCGTTGGCATGGCTATTACCATTTCAGGCTTGACATTGACCATTACCAAAAAGGTACCGAAAAAACATCATCATCAGCCGTTATAGGCGTTTTAGGTTGGCTCATCCGTCGAGGGGCGGTTTCTTCAGTCGCCGTGATTTTTTATATTATTCCGCCCTTAACAGCCCGTTTATCCAAGAAAGCAACTATTCCTTCTGTTCTTGCCGAACCAATCGCCATCAAGCAGTAGCATCAGCATAAATTTGCGTAAGGGTCATTTTCATTAACATGTTTGTTAGGATTATAGGTTCGGTATCCTATTCATGAAGTCTCCTGATCTAATGGGTATCTCTGCATAAATGCTTATTCTGCCTCATGGGTTCTTCGCCAAAGAACTTAAATTCTAACCGGTTATTTTATTAAAAAACGGTAAAAAATAATTTCTTGCCAAGGCGATTAAATTATGGTAGTGCTCACATATCAATCATCCTTAATATTCAAGGGTGGGCTTATGGCCCGCCTTTTTTGTTAGGGGCGTGTTTTAACATATTTAGCTGATAAGCTACTGAGGAATTTATTTAATCTTCAGGCGGAAATGAAGAATATCGAACCTATTCAACAATTATTAGAGCCTTCTTTAAACCAGAGAGGCTATGAGCTAATCCAAATCAAGTGGCAGCAAGGTCGTTTAGCTGTTCTGCAGGTTATGGTGGAACATCAAAATTTGGAACCATTAACCATGAAGGATTGCGTTAGCTTAACTAGGTTAATCTCAACCATTTTAGATGTCAGTGATCCGATCTCCCATGCGTACAGCTTGGAAGTGGGTTCACCTGGGATTGACCGCCCCTTGGTCAAAAAACAGGATTTTCAGCGGTTTGCGGATCAAGACGTTTGGTTGGAAACAGAAGGGCTGGGCCAGAAACCTAAAAGATGGCAGGGAAAAATTTTAGGTGTTAAAGGGGACGATATTTTATTGCAGGTAGAAAATGAAGCACAGCCGGTGGAGTTGCCTTACCAATCTATCCGCCAGGCGCATTTGCAGATTGAAAAGAAATTGCTTGGCAAGCCGCCTAAGCCGGGCTTGAAAAATAATCCAAAGACAAAAAAACCTTCCAAACCGAATAACTAATATAATGGGTAGGATATAGAAATATGGCGACAATTTCAAACATTCAGCGTCATGAATTGCTGCAAGTAGCTGATGCGGTGGCGCGTGAAAAAAATATTAGCCGGGAAGATATTTTAACGGCGATGGAAATGGCAATCCAAAAGGCCGGCAAGGCTAAATATGGGCATGACCATGATATCCGCACAAAAATCGACCGCCGTACGGGTGAGGTCAAATTATTCCGTTATTTGCTGGTGGCTGATCATGTTGAAAATGAAGTAACACAAATTTCCTTCAAGGAAGCCAAAAGTCATCAGCCGGATATTAAAGTGGGTGATTTTGTCATGGAGGAGTTGCCACCCATTGATTTAGGTCGTATTGCCGCCCAAACCGCCAAACAGGTGATCGTGCAAAAGGTGCGCGAAGTGGAACGTCAACATGAATATGAAGAATATAAAGACCGCAAAGGCGAAATTATCAACGGCGTGGTCAGGCGGGTTGAATTCGGCAATGTCACTGTTGAATTGGGCAAAGCTGAGGCCGTGATGCGCCGGGATTTAATGTTGCCGCGCGAAACTTTCCGCCCCGGCGACCGGGTGCGGGCGCTTATTTTAGATGTACGTCCGGATAGCAAGGGATCGCAAATTATCTTATCCCGTACCAGCCCCGAGTTTATGGCTAAGCTGTTTACCCAGGAAGTACCTGAAATATATAATAAAATTATCGAAATCAAGGCAGTAGCGCGTGACCCTGGTAGCCGGGCTAAACTCGCGGTTTATTCAAGGGATACTAACATCGATCCGGTAGGTGCTTGTGTCGGTATTCGCGGCAGTCGGGTTCAGGCGATTGTGAGTGAGCTGCAAGGCGAGAAGGTGGATATTGTTCCCTGGGCATCTGACCAGGCGACTTTTGTGGTGAATGCCTTGGCGCCAGCTGAGGTAACCAAAGTTGTTTTGGATGAAGAAACGAAAAGGATCGAGGTTGTGGTCCCGGATGATCAACTCAGCCTAGCTATTGGCCGCAAGGGCCAGAATGTCAGGCTGGCCAGTGAATTAACTGGCTGGGAAATCGATATTTTGACGGAGGCTGAAGAATCGGAGCGTCGGGCGCAAGAATTTAAAAATGTTTCCCAGATTTTCATTGAATCCTTAGATATTGATGAAGTAATTGCCCAGCTTTTAATTACGGAAGGGTTTACCAAAATCGAAGAAATTGCATTCGTTGGGGTTGACGAACTGGAAAAAATTGAGGGTTTTGACCGGGATGTAGCCTTGCAATTGCAAGAAAGAGCAAAAAATTACATTGAGGCTAAAAAACAGCAGCAAGTGGAACGCTGGCGAGATTTAGGAGTTGAGGAGAAATTATCCACAATTGCCCAATTAACCCCTGAAATGCTGGTTGCTTTGGGAGAGCAGGGAGTCAAAACATTACAGGATTTTGCAGATTTATCGAGGGATGAATTGACTAATACCCAAGATGGTTTATTGCGAGGCTATGACCTTTCAGCAGAGACTGCAGATCAGATGATTATGTCGGCTCGTTCCATGCCAAAGGTTGTGGGCAACAATCTGAAATCGTCGTAAAATTGAAACAGACTTAGGTTAATCCAAACAAGGTTTTTAAAGATACATGACCGATATTAATGAGCCATCAGCCGCCAAAAAAACATTGGGTCTTTCTTTAGGGGGAAAGCTTGAGCTAAAGAAAACGATCGATGTTGGGCAGGTCCGGCAAAGCTTTTCTCATGGCCGAAGCAAGGCCGTAACGGTTGAGGTAAAACGCAAGCGTGTTTATAATGCTGATTCGCCTGGTCCTGCAGATGAAACGAAATCCCGAAGTCCAGAGCAAATGTTGTCTGCCGAATGGTCAAGCCATTTAACGGTGGAAGAACGGGCTATCCGTAATAAGGTGATAGAAGAAGCTAGAAAAGAAGAAGAAAAGCGGGCAATCGAACAACAGCGCCTGCGCGAAAGTGAATTAAAACAGATAGAAGAACAAAAGGCCCTAGATGCGTTAAGGCCCGCTGTTTCTAAAAATACAGCATTAGATATTCAACAAGATCCGGCCGCTGTGGATACGGGTAAACCAAAAGTTGCTCCATCCAAAAATTCTGACGGAGAAGAGGGTAAGAAAACCTTATTAACTGCAGCAGAAGAAAGCCCTGGAAGGGCTTATGGGATAGCTGCCAAAGTTGCTGAGGTTGCGGATGATGATACGAAGAAACCTAAAGAAAAAGCCAAGCATTCTGGTAGATTGCCGTCTTCCACCAAAAGCGGATATGGGGATGAGCGGGAAGCGGAAGATGGCTTTTCTTCTGCGCGTAAACCAGGGAAATCAGTACCAGCAGCACCGATCAGCGAATTAAAGAAAAGCACCCCGTCAAAATGGCGTAGCGGGAAAATTACGATTGACCAAGCGCTGGATGAAGAAGAAAAAGTCCGGGTGCGTAGTATGGCCTCTATCCGCCGGGCACGGGAAAAAGAAAAACAAAAATTTATCCAAGACAATCAAACGGAGCCAACCAAAATTGTCCGTGAGGTTATTTTACCTGAAACCATCACGGTGCAGGAACTTTCTAATCGGATGGCGGAACGAAGCGCGGATGTCATTAAAACCTTAATGAAAATGGGAATGCTAGCCACCCTTAACCAGGTTCTTGATGCGGATACGTCTGAATTGGTTATCAGTGAATTCGGCCATAAAGTGAAACGCGTGAAAGAATCAGACAGTTTCATCGCAGAAACCTTGGCACAAGATTCAGCCGGGCAGCTGCAAGCCCGTCCCCCCGTGGTGACGGTGATGGGACATGTGGATCACGGCAAAACTTCTTTGCTGGATGCCTTGCGTTCAACCGATATTGTTTCCGGTGAAGCCGGGGGGATTACCCAGCATATTGGTGCTTATCAGGTGACACGCCCATCAGGTCAAAAAATTACCTTTATTGATACGCCTGGCCATGCCGCGTTCTCGGAAATGCGCGCGCGCGGTGCTAATGTCACGGATTTGGTGGTGTTGGTGGTGGCTGCAGATGATGGCATCATGCAGCAAACCATTGAGGCTATCAGCCATGCCCAAGCCGCTAAAGTTCCCATCATCGTAGCCATCAATAAAATCGATAAGCCGCAAGCGGATCCTGCCAGGGTTAGGCAGGAATTACTGAACCACGGCTTGGTTGTGGAAGAGTTGGGTGGGGATGTGTTGGCGGTTGATGTCTCCGCTAAGGCCAAATTAAACTTGGATAAATTAGAGGAAGCAATTTTATTGCAGGCGGAAGTGTTGGATTTGAAAGCCAACCCCGACCGGTTGGCCAGCGGCGCAGTCGTTGAGGCGCGCTTAGAGCGTGGCCGCGGATCGGTTGCCACTTTCCTGGTGCAACGTGGCACATTGCGGGTCGGTGATATATTGGTTGCTGGCAATGAATGGGGACGTGTTCGCGCCTTGCTCGATCATTACGGGCACCCTTTAACAGAGGCAGGTCCATCAACACCTGTTGAAGTGGTGGGATTACAAGGTACACCGATGGCTGGAAACCAATTTGTTGTTGTAGAAAACGAAAATAAAGCTCGTGAAATTAGCGAACACCGCCAACGTAAAAGCCGGGAATTACAAGCAGCCACCGCTTTGGGCAAAAGAGGCAATGTGGAGCAAATGCTCTCAAAGATCGGTGACAGCGGTTTGCGGGAGTTGACAATTATCTTAAAATCAGATGTCCAAGGATCGCTTGAAGCTTTGGTTAATAGCTTGAATAGATTGAATACCGCCGAGGTTGGGGTGCGAATCCTGCACGCTGGTGTTGGGGGTATCAATGAATCTGATGTGACCCTGGCGCGGGCTTCGCGTGCGGTGATTATCGGGTTCAATGTTCGTGCCAACCCGTTGGCTCGGGAGATTGCGCGCCGGGATTCCATTGATATCCGATATTATTCAATTATTTATAATGTGATCGATGATGTGAAAGCCATCTTGGGCGGGTTGTTAGCACCAACCTTGCAAGAAAAATTCTTGGGTTATGCTGAAATCCGGGATGTGTTCTCCATTTCAGACTCTGGCAAGATCGCTGGGTGTATGGTAACGGAAGGGCTTGTCAAACGCGGGGCTAAAGTACGCTTGTTACGCGACAATGTGGTCATTTATCACGGCAGTTTAAAAAACCTGCGCCGGTTTAAAGATGAGGTCAAAGAAGTTAAAGAGGGATATGAATGCGGCATGGCCTTTGATAACTACCAAGATATCGCCAAATTGGATATAGTGGAATGTTATGAAATTGAAGAAGTGGCCAGGACATTGACAGATAAATCATAATATTGAAGCAAAGGTTGATTTCACAGTGGCAGCAGAATTTAGTCAGCGGCAATTACAGGTAGGGCAGGAAATAAGAAAGCTGCTGATGGATGTTTTTGTCAAAAAGCAGTTGCGTGACCCGGATTTGTATGATGTGAGTGTGACGGTTACGGAGGTGCGGGTAAGCCCGGATTTGCGTGAAGCCACGGCTTATGTCTTCCCTTTGGGGGGTGAAAATCTGGAAGATGTCATGCGCGGTTTAAAGAGAGCGTCCGCTTTTTTCCGGTCTTATTTGGCCAAACACCTGAAGATGCGCGTGGTCCCGTGGGTTAGGTTCCAACCAGATCATACTTTTGAATATGCCAGCCATATTCACCAATTATTGAAAAACGTTCAAACATCAAACGATGATCCTGACCAAACCCTTCAAGATAATTAAAACAAAGCCAGTGCAACTGCATCATGGCTGGTTGGTTTTAAATAAGCCAACAGGCATATCTTCAGCCCAAGCTTTAACCCAAGTCAAAAAAGCCTTGTCCTTAAGCAAACTTGGGCATGCGGGCACCCTTGACCCACTGGCAACCGGCGTTTTACCGGTAGCGGTGGGCGAGGCTACCAAAGTCATGTCTTATATTGTAGCGGCGGATAAGGAATATCGCTTCACGGTTAAGTGGGGAGAAAATACAGATACGGATGATGTTACTGGCCAGGTGATGGAACGATATCCCCTGTATCCAACGGTTCAGCAGATAACGGATATCCTTCCCCAATTTATTGGCAAGGTTTTACAATCTCCCCCTATTTACAGCGCCATTAAGATAGGCGGGAAAAGGTCTTATCAATTGGCGCGGGATCAACAATTATCCCAACCTTTGCAACCGCGTCCGGTTGAAATTTTCCGCCTTGAAATCATGGAAGATTGCCCTCCTTTGGGAACAACTTTTTTTTTAAGGTGTGGGAAGGGCACATATGTTCGCAGTTTAGCCAGGGATATGGCAAAAATTTTGGGGACAGGGGGATGCGTTCAAACCCTCCATCGGCTGCGGGTAGGGGTATTTGAAGAAAGCCATTCGATTTCACTGGAAACTCTAAAAAATATCGGGCATAGTATTCCATCTTCGGCGGTAAGGGTTGATTTTCTGAAACCTTTGCAAACAGGTCTGGACGACATCCCGGTGGTTTGCATTTTGGTTGAAGAATACCAGCATTTACGTTGTGGAAGGCCTGTTTATTTACTACCGGAAAGGTATATAAACCTTGCTAGAGAAATAGAAAAAGGCTCTCCGCTAACAGTCAAAGCAATGGTCGGCGATCAATTGGTTGCGATAGCAAACATGGTGGACGGCTATTTAAAACCTAAAAGAGTGTTAAATATCAATTTTTAAGAAAGGACTAATCGATGTCGCTTACTGTAGAACGCAAACAAGAAATAATGACCGCATATGCAAGGACCGAGCAAGATACAGGTTCACCAGAAGTCCAAGTGGCTTTACTGACAGATCGAATTCTGAGTTTAACGGAACATTTAAAATTACATCAAAAAGATTTTAGTTCAAGACGTGGTCTTCTGATTATGGTCGGCCAACGCAGGCGTTTATTAGATTATCTGAAGTCAAAGAATTTTGAAAAATATCAAGATGTGGTGAAGCGTCTTGGGTTGCGTCGCTAGAATAAAGCAACAGGATTATCCGGATCTTGTTGGCATGGAATAACAGAAAGGCTATTATTTGAAATGTTTAATATTTTTCGTAAAGAACTCAATTGGGGGGGAAGAAAGCTTACCCTAGAAACAGGCCGTATTGCAAGGCAAGCGGAGGGGGCCGTATTGGCAACCTATGGAGATACAGTTGTCTTGTGTACGGTTGCTGCGAATAGGCAAGCAAAACCGGACCAAGATTTCTTCCCTTTAACGGTACATTATCAAGAAAAAACTTTTGCCGTCGGCCGTATCCCAGGTGGTTTTTTTAAAAGAGAAGGCCGTCCAAGCGAACGCGAGGTTTTGGTTTCAAGATTGATTGACCGGCCAATCCGCCCGCTTTTTCCAGAAAAATTCTTAAATGAAGTTCAGGTTATCTGTACGGTGCTGAGCCATGATTTGGAAAATGATCCTGATATCGTTTCAATCATTGGGGCTTCGGCTGCTTTGACTATTTCAGGGATTCCTTTCTTCGGGCCGATTGCGGCTGCTAGGGTGGGATGCTTTGATGGACAATTAACCTTAAATCCTGCTTTGTCTGAAATGTCAAAAAGCACATTGGATTTGGTTGTTGCTGGCACCCAAGAAGGTGTTTTGATGGTGGAATCGGAAGCCAAAGAACTGCCCGAAGATGTGATGTTGGAAGCGGTGGTGTTTGGTCATCAGCAGTTCCAAGCGGTTATTGATGCCATTATCAGCCTGGCTGAAGAATGTGCAAAAGAACCTTGGGAATTACCCACAGCCTCCAGTGAACATGCTGCGCTGGAGCAGGAACTGCAGAAAAAATACCAGCAAAGAATACGCGACAGTTATAAAATTGCTAATAAGCAGCAGCGATATGGCTCCTTAGACAATTTGAAAAAAGAAATTGAAGTCAATTTCCAAGAAGATAGCAAAAAACAACAAGCGGCTTTGAATGGTTTTAAAGAGCTTGAATATAAAATTGTCCGCCAAAGCGTTTTAGAGACAGGGCGGCGGATTGATGGCAGGGATACGGTGACCATCCGACCGATCCAAAGCGAAACCAATTTTCTCTCAAGGGGGCACGGCTCGGCTCTGTTCACCCGCGGGGAGACACAGGCGTTAGTTGTCGCGACATTGGGGACAGGGGAGGACGAACAAATCATTGATGCCTTGCAAGGGGAATATAGGGAAAACTTTATGTTACATTATAATTTTCCGCCCTATTCTGTGAATGAAGTTGGCAGGTTAGGCTCGCCCGGTAGACGCGAGATAGGCCATGGTAAATTGGCTTGGCGCGCGCTTCATCCCATTTTGCCATCAAAAGATTCATTTCCTTATACCATAAGGGTCGTTTCTGAAATTACCGAGTCAAATGGGTCCTCTTCGATGGCGACTGTTTGTGGTGCCTCCTTGGCTTTAATGGATGCTGGTGTGCCGTTATCCCGGCCGGTTGCGGGGATCGCCATGGGCTTAATCAAAGAAAAAGATAAATTCGTTGTTTTGTCTGATATCTTGGGAGATGAAGATCATTTGGGGGATATGGATTTTAAGGTGGCTGGTACCGCACAAGGTGTGACAGCTTTGCAAATGGACATTAAAATCACCTCGATTACCACAGAAATTATGCGTACAGCTCTGCAACAAGCAGCGAAAGGCCGTTTGCATATTTTAGCGGAAATGGATAAAACACTCGGTGTCTCACGTTCAGCTGTTAGTGAAAAGGCACCACGGATAACGGTTATCAGTATACCTAAAGACAAAATTCGTGAGATTATTGGTACAGGCGGAAAGATTATCCGCGAAATTTGTGAAGTTACCAAAGCTAAGATTGATATCGATGATGATGGTACGGTTAAAGTTGCCGCTGTCGATGCGTCGTCGTCGCAAGCAGCTATCAATTGGATCCGTGGGATTGTCTCTGATCCAGAAGTAGGCATGATATACACGGGTAAAGTTGTTAAATTGATGGATTTTGGTGCATTTGTTAACTTTTTGGGTAGCCGGGACGGGCTAGTCCATATCAGTGAATTATCGACCCAACGCGTTAAGCAGCCTAGCGACGTCGTTGCAGTCGGTGATACTGTAAAGGTTAAAGTGCTTGGCGTTGATGATCGGGGCAAGATTAAATTGACCATGAAAGGCGTAGATCAACAATCCGATCCTGAACCTGCACAAGCCCCTTCCTAACTCAGGATAACAAAATGATGTTGTTACCTTCCGTTATTGGCCATCGTGGGGCAGCAGCGGCTGCCCCTGAAAATACGTTGGAAAGTATCCACCAAGCAGCATGTCAAGGGGTAAGATGGGTCGAATTTGATGTCCAGTTAACCCAAGATGGCCAAGTCATTCTGTTTCATGATGATGATCTGCAACGCACTACCAACGGCCAAGGAAAAATATGGGAAAGTTCGTATGCAGCAATCCGAAAATTAGACGCGGGAAGATGGTTTGCTGAAAACTGGCGGGGTGCAAAAGTCCCCACCTTGGCAGAGGCTATTTTTTTGCTGCTTAATCTTGATTTGAAGGCAAATATCGAAATTAAAATTCCAGAGCATTTTGCCGAAGGTCATCCCTATATTGAAAAAACCGTTTTTAATACTATATCCCTTCTAAGGGAATATTGGCCGAAAAAACATCCTTTGTTGTTATCAAGTTTTTCATTTCCGGCGTTGGAGTTAGCTTATCAAATGGCCCCTGAATTTGAACGGGGATTGCTTTTGTGGGGAAAACCTCAAGATTGGCAACAGCAAGCCCGTGCCATACGTGCTAAAACTGTTAATTGTGCTGACCAATTTATTACCAAGGAATGGATCAGTGAAATTCGTGAAATGGGCTATGAATCGGCAGTTTATACCATTAACCAGGTACGGCGGGCGCGTGAATTGTTAGAATGGGGGGCCAACGGCTTGTTTACCGACTGTCCTGCAATGATTATTGCGGGTGTGAAGGCTATGACATCTGCTGGGGATTACCCCCCAGGAGTCCTGAAAAAGCCGAAATGAAGCTGGCTTGTTGATGTTATCGTAAGAGGTATTTTGTGAAAGCTCTGAACCCTGTCATTATATCTGGAAAGGAAGTTCTTCCTCTGATTGAGGGAGGGAAGGGTATTTCCGTATCAAATGGAGAAAGTTCAGGGGCATGGGCAGCCTCGGGAGGGGTTGGGACATTTTCCGGGGTCAATGCTGATTCCTATGATGAAAAAGGCCAATTAATACCCCAGATATATCACGGCAAAACCCGGCGGGAACGCCACGAAGAATTGATTGGTTTTGCGATCAAAGGCGGGATCCAACAGGCACGTGTGGCCCATGAAATGGGAGGTGGCAACGGTCGAATCCATATGAATGTTTTGTGGGAAATGGCTGCTGCTGAAAAAATATTACATGGGGTATTGGACGGCGCTAAGGGGTTGATCCATGGGGTGACCTGCGGGGCTGGCATGCCCTATAAAATTGCAGAAATTTGCTCGGGCTATGGGGTTTATTATTATCCTATTATCTCTTCAGCCCGGGCCTTTCGTGCCTTATGGAAACGCGCCTATCACAAGTTTCGCGATAAATTGGGGGCGGTTGTTTATGAAGACCCTTGGCTTGCAGGCGGCCATAACGGCCTTTCCAATAATGAAGATCCCTTAAAACCCCAAGACCCTTACCCGCGGGTGGTAGAGTTGCGCCGTTTAATGCGGGAAGAATGCGGGTTGGGGGATACGGTCATTGTGATGGCCGGGGGGGTTTGGTGCTTACGGGAGTGGGGAAAATGGATTGATAATCCTGATCTGGGTCCGATTGCCTTCCAGTTTGGTACAAGGCCGTTATTAACCGTTGAAAGTCCTATTTCTGAAGCTTGGAAACACAGGTTATTACATTTGAAAAAAGGCGATATTTTCCTCAATAGATTTAGCCCAACGGGATTTTATTCCTCAGCGGTGATCAACCCGTTCTTGGAGGATTTGCAAGCAAGATCAGAAAGGCAGATTGCCTATAGCTTAGATCCGGTTGGGGAACATCAAACAGCTTTTGCGATTGGTGTGCGCGGCAGGATCGTTTATGTAACGGGTCCCGACAAAAAACGTGCGGAAGCCTGGATCAGCGAAGGACATGCGGAAGTGCTGCGTACGCCAGATTCAACACTTGTTTTTGTAACGCCAGCCAAAGCTAATGAAATTCGGACGGATCAAATCAATTGTATGGGATGTCTAAGTGCCTGTGCCTTTTCCAACTGGGCACAGAATGAGGAAGGAACTACGGGTAAAAAAGCCGATCCGCGTTCTTTTTGTATCCAAAAAACCTTACAAGAGATCAGCCATTCAAACGATATTGAAAACCAGCTTATGTTTGCAGGGCATAATGCTTACCGCTTTGCTGGCGACCCTTTTTATAAAAATGGATTTATCCCAACAGTCAAACAATTGGTGGAACGTCTTTTAACAGGGGAATAAAATGACCATTCAGAAAAATAAGCTGCCCGTGGAAGAACAAATCCCTGCGATATTACAATTGATCTTTGAAAAAATTAGTCAGCAATATCAAGAATTAAGCTGTTTTGCGGATAAAGCTGATGATTTAGGATTTAACGATCTGGCGGCTGTTTTGCGCTCCATGGCGGATAAGAAAAAAGAACAGTCCGGCTATTGTTTAACATTTTTATATCCCTGGCTGGCAGAGGACGATCAAGAATCATTGTCCCCTGAAGGCATCATCCGTAAAATTTTGGGGGCTTTACAGTATCATGCAACGGGGAAAGAATTTTCCCACCAAATAGCCCACGCAGTGCCCTCGCAGGGCTTTGGCACCCTTAAAAGCTTCTTTGCCAATCTTGAGGCAACGGAACAATTTCACCGTCAGCGGTTACAAAAGGTGCTTGCTACCCTTAATTAGTTTGCTGCTGGGCGTCTTTCCAAGTCAGAAGGCTTTTGGGGGCCTATAATAAGGATTAGACCTGGCAACCTTCCCTTATGGCACAATTAGGAGTTTTGCCTAATTGACGATGATAATTCAAAAACCCCTTCTTTTATCCATTTTTTGACTTCGATAGTATCAAATCGTCCATTTAAACAAGTAGAAAACAATTTAACCCGGTTTTGTACTTCCTCTAAAGTAATAGGAGGAAAATTGTTTGTCCTGACTTCAAAATTAACTCTGCCACCTTTATCATTGTAGCGCAGATTCCTTTTTATCTTATTAATGAGAGACAGGTAGCATGCCCACCAATATTTAATAGAAAATAAATTTCGACCTTTAATTTTCTTAGCGATTTGTTCTAATACGTCCACTATTTTTTCACTGGCGAAAGTCCCATCCATGCTTGTCACATGGTCCTTCTTAATTTTATTAAGGAATTCTTGAATACTTTTATCTTCATGCGTTGGTTGTTGACCCAAAAAAATTGCTTCTATGATTTTTTTTGTTTCTTCAAGGGTGACTGTTTTTAGACTTAAATTATTGGGTAAATGAGCATCATACTTTTCCGAAGAGATGGGGGAATAAGCAATAATTTCAGTTCCCAGTAAACTGGCTTCTAAAGCTGTTGTACAGCCATTATGAATCAAAACTTTACAAGCCTTAAGCCATGGTATCACATTCCCCTCTATCAAAACCGTCACATTCGGATAGGGTTTTACCAATTCTTGCCAAGGTTCAGGGTTTTCAGAAGGGTGTGGCCTTAAAATTATTTTACGATTTGGGAAATTTGCTGCTAAAAATACGAGCAACTTTTTAAAATGGTCAAACATGGCATGGCGATGAACAGCCAGTTCTGGGTTATAAACTTCTCGCGCTTTCTCAAAGGCTGGCAATCCTTCTGAAGGATGGGGCAGCTGCGTAAAATTTTTAAGAAATCCGTTAACCATCGCAAAATTGCTGTTGATTAAAATGTAATCTCCGTATTGCCTCTTTAGGGAATTAACTTTTTTTTCAAAGAAAAATCCAAGTTCTTGACGTAATAAATCCCCTCTCGGATTTCCCGTAATATGAATAGGGGTATGGGTATAATTTGCTTGGTTAATGACAGAAGCATTGTCACTACCCCAAGCAAAAATAGCTTCAAGCAGTGCCAGAGTATCAGAAGATATCCGGCGTTTCAAATATATCTCAGGAGAAAAATATACGAGTCCCTCTTCATCCCAACCTGCAACAGGGTTATGTAATTTTTTATTTAATTTATAAACTTTCGATCCATTGGAACGGAGTGCTTTACCTATGTATATTGCTGGGGGTAAAAGGACGGTCTGTTTATTTATTTCATACTTACTGCCTATAAAGACTTTAAAACCTTTTTCTGCAGCGAAACAGGAAAGAAGTAGTTTAGCGTCAAACTCCCTAACCTGGATTTCAACGGGAATCACTAAATTTTTGAGAACACGTTTCTTGAATAGCATTATAAAAATCCAATTTAACCCTAAAATATCGTTTTTGAAACAAGCGAAAAATTAATAAAGGCAGCCTATTTCAGTTCAAGGTACTAATTACCAGCTTATATTCAAATTAACTAAAAGAGGCAACTATTTATTATTTTTTTGATATAGGGTGGGTTTTAAAAAATTTGGTCTAGTATCCCCTAATCTATGCCAGCCCCAAAATCTAAAACTAACCTCATAAAGACTCTCATGTGTCTTAGGATGATAATTTAAAAACCCCTGGTTTAATCGAATCTTCCGCTTTGATATGATCAAATTTTCCATTTAAGCATTCTGAAAAAAGCCTGATTCTACGGTTCACTTCTTGAACTGATATTTCCGGAAAATTGGTTGCTCTAACTTTTCTATCTAAATCATCATCTTCTTCGCGATGTTTTTTATTTTGATTATTTCTAGTTTTTATAGCTCTAATTTTCGCCTTGATGTAGTTCCAAGATAGATGCCGTTTCTGAATATTTTTTGACAGAATTTCAAGCAATTCCACAATTTTCTCGCTGGCAAATCTGTTTTCTACATTCGCCATATGATCATTTCGAAATATAGCACGAAATTCCCTCACGCGAGGGTCAGAATTAGTTAATTTCTTTCCTTCCAGCAGCTGCACCGCTAGTGCCTCCAATTGACTGAAATTGGTCGCTTGCAGGCTTAGATTATTAGGAAGTTGGGCATCAAAGCCCTCAGAGGCAATGGGACAATAAGCAATGATTTCAATTCCTAACATGCTTCCTTCCACAGCCGTCGTGCAACCATTATGGATTAAGAATTGGCAGGCTTTTAACCAGGGTAGCACATTACCGCTCCTGAGTACGATTATATTGTGAAAAACATTAGCGATTTCTTGCCAAGGCGCGTGATTTTCAGAAGGGTGAGGACGTAAAATGATTTTACGCGTTGGAAATTGTTCGCCTAAAAATTTCAGTAGATCCTTAAAATGCTGAAATAACGCCTGTCGATGCTTGGCTAAATCTGGCTCATTAAGCCTACGCACTATATCATTCTTGATGGTTACCTCAGCTAGTGAATAAGAGTGGACAAACTGTCTCCTAACCTTATTAATCATAGCAAAATTACTATTAATTAAAATAAAATCGCCATATTGCCTTTTAAGCTCATCGGTCTCTTTTTCAAAAAAATGTGAAAATTCGGGCCGCAGCAAATCGCCGCGCGGATTGCCTGTTACGTAAATCGGAATTTTCTGATGATTGACTGAATTGATTAAAGATGCATTATCTTGCCCCCAAGCAAACACCCCATCCAATAAGGCTAAGGTTTCAGGAACAATCCGGCGTTTTAAGTAAATTTCCGGCGAATAGTAAACCAAACCTTCTTCATCCCAAGCCACCACCGGGTTCAAAAATCTTTTGTTTAATTTATAGATAGAGGATGACCTGAGGGCTTTGCCAAGATAAATCGCTGGCGGCAACAGATCAATAGACTTATGGATTTCGTATTTGTTGCCGATGAAAACGGTAAAACCTTTTTCTGCCGCGAAACAGGAAAGAAGCAATTTAGCGTCAAATTCGCGTATTTGGATCTCAACGGGTACAATAAGGTTTTTTAACGAGGATTGAGAGAGTTTCATTAAATCAAAGTACCTTCCATCCACTGATAATAAAAAGATAATTTTTTTCCTTTTAAAATATAGGTCTTGTGTCTGTCGTAACAACTGGCGTTTCATATCATCAAAGCAGTAGGGCTGTCAATTCAAGTAAAGGTAGATGTTCAAGCTACCAGAAAAAGCCTTATTAGGCCTGAAAACAGAAAAACCGTGTCAATAAGGCTTCAGGGAATGAGGTGTGCAGGGGTTGGAATATTGATACCCCGTAGGTCAGGCGCTTGGCAGGAATCGATGATAGCTTGCATTGAAGCACTACTCACGCTTCTTCAAAAACCAGTAAAAAAGGCTTGGTTATTCCACGCTATCTTCTATTTTTTCCATATCGGCATCGCTCAACCCAAAATGATGACCAATTTCATGGATTAATACATGCCGGATCACTTCCGCTAACGTATGATGCGAATTTTGCCAATAGCGGGTAATCGGTAAACGGTATAGGAAAACCCGGTTCTGATCAGAAGGTGTTGAAAGATGGTTGCGGCTGGGCAAGGGCAGGCCGCGATATAAACCTAGAAGCTGGAACGGCGATTGCATACCAAAATGTTCCAGGGTAGAAGGGTCAGCAAAATCCTCAACAATAATCGCGAGCCCATTTAATTGCTGCCGAAACCGACGTGGTAGATAGGTTAGTGCTTCTTCCGCCAATTGATGGAAAACCTCGGGTGAGGGGGTGTTTTCTAACAATTTCTTTGCCTTTTTTTTAAATGGTTATCATAATTGTAAATGATGCTGACGAGGGAAGAAAAACATTGAACCCTCTTGATTATTGCAAAAAACCTCCCATAATTATGGTATGGCAGTTATATAGTAACGATTCAACCGCGTTTAAAGGGATATTCAAATGGCTTTACAACCAAATTTTAATAGGGGTAGTGTTGTCCGCTCAGCCCCAGCGGTGGATGAAGGGCTTCGTCAATATATGTTGGGTATTTATACCTATATGAGCTTGGGGGTGTTATTAACCGGGCTGGTTGCCTATTTTGTTGGTACAAATAATTACCTGTTATATTCTATATTCAGCTCAAAAGCTTTGACATGGGTGGTGCTATTAGCTCCTGTGGGTGTGGCCCTGGCCATCGGATTCAGGCTTGAGACAATGAAAGCATCCACCGCCCAGCTCCTATTTTGGGTATATGCGGCGCTGATGGGATTATCCTTATCTACTATTTTTGCAGTTTATACCCAAGCGTCTATTGCGAAGGTGTTTTTCGTAACCGCTGCGATGTTTGGCGGGATGAGCTTATATGGATATACGACTAAGAAAAATCTAGCTGGCCTAGGCTCATTCCTAATTATGGGGGTTTGGGGATTGATTGTTGCCCTGGTCGTGAATATGTTCTTGCGCTCGAGCGGGTTGGATTTTCTGATTTCCATCGTCGGCGTTCTGATATTCACGGGTCTAACTGCTTACGATACCCAAATTGCCAAGGCGGCCTACTCCGAAGCAGATGGCCTTGAGATGACGAAGAAAAAATCAATTATCTCGGCTTTAAATCTTTATTTGGATTTTATTAATATATTCATTTATATGCTGCGGTTTTTAGGGAACAGCAGGAACTAGTTTTTGAAGATATGATTATAGCTGCTGAAAACACCCAACCTTTAAAAGTTGGGTGTTTTTTCTAGATTCTTGAGCAGGTTGATTGATAAAAGCAGTTTGGCAGTTATCCTAGATAAGCATGATAGGACAGTTGGTCGTGTGACATAAAAAAACATTCTTATAAAAACATAATATTATTAGACACAAGGTGAGATATGCTAAAAAAATCACGTACCCTTATCGTCATGCTATCTGCCCAATTGGGGGCTTTTTTTGTGGCTCAGGCTGTTGCCCAGCAACCGCCCGGCCAAGAACGTCCGCCGATGCCGGTTGAGGCTGGCCAGGTAGAGGTTGGACAGGTTATTCTTTCCATCCCAGCCATTGGGTCTTTAAAATCCTCCGAATCGGTTACCATCAGCCCTGAAATTGCCGGACGGATATCGGAAATAATAGGCAAAGAAGGACAACCCGTCAAAGCAGGTGAATTATTAGTTGCCTTAGATCCCTCTATTTATCAGGCGGAGCTTGCGCAGGCCCAAGCAAGCATTGCCTTAAGCAAGGCCAATTATCAACGGGCAAACGAACTTTTTGACAAACGTGTTGGCACTCAACAAGCGCGGGATGAAGCGCAAGCAAGATTCCTGGCGGATGAAGCCAGTTTAGCGTCAGCGCAGGCGCGTCTTACGAAAACAAAAATATATGCTCCCTTTGATGGCGTTTTAGGATTAAGGCGTGCCAGCGTGGGCCAATATGTGTCGCCAGGGGAAATCGTTTTTAATCTGGAAGCTATTGACCCCTTAAAAATTGATTTTCGGATACCTGAAATATATTTAAGCAAAATTAAGATCGGGCAACAGATTGCTACGAAATTGGATGCTTTACCGGGCAAACAATATACGGGGACATTATATGCGATCGACCCGTTGATTGATCAAAATGGCCGCAGTATTTTAATCCGGGCTACTTTGCCCAATGATACTGGCGAATTAAGGCCGGGTTTATTTGCCCGGTTGAATTTGATTTACGAAACCAGGGATCAAGCGTTACTGGTTCCTGAGCAAGCTGTTTTCTTTATGGGCCAGCAAAAGTTTGTTTACCGGATTGTAGAGGGCAGGGCCACCCTATCCCCTGTCACAACCGGGGATAGGAATGTTGGTAAAGTTGAGATCGTGGAGGGGCTTTCGGCTGGCGAGCAGATCATAGTAGCAGGAATGATGAAGATTTTTAATGGCATGCCTGTGGCACCGTTACCTGCTTGCGGCCCTCCTAGCGGTCCGGGTGGTCCTCCTCCCGGTGGCCCATGTGGCTCCCCACCAGCAGCGCCTAAGTAAGGAAATGCTTCCGTAAACGTTTATTTTGAAGAGTTTTAGGGAATCGTAATGTCATTATCTGATGTTTTTATCCGGCGGCCGGTTTTTACCACTGTTTTAAGCCTTTTGATCATATTGCTTGGGGTTATTAGTTATGAGCGTTTGATTATTCGGGAATACCCGAATATTGATGAGCCTATTGTTACGGTATCGACTAGTTATTCTGGGGCTAACGCCGAAATTATAGAAACGCAAGTCACAAAACCCTTGGAAGACGCCCTATCAGGGATTGAGGGAATTGATGTGATGACATCAAATAGTCGGGCTGGCAGTAGCCAGATTACGATGCGCTTTAACCTTAACCGTAATATTGATCTAGCGGCTAATGACGTTCGACAAAAGGTCAGCCAGGCGCGGGGTTTTATCCCAGAAGATGTGGACGAACCAACAGTCTCGAAGGCTGAAGGCGATGCGGAGCCCATCATTTATATCGCATTTTCAAGTAACCGTCATTCTCCGATCCAATTAACAGACTACGCCAAAAGAGTGGTACGAAACCGTCTGCAAACAGTGACCGGTGTTTCAGATGTTTTAGTTTTTGGTGAGAGACTGCAGTCAATGAGGATTGATATCCGCCGCGATTCCTTGGCAGCTTACGGTTTAACGGTGCAAGAAGTGGAAAACGCACTGCGGGGACAGAATATAGAAATACCTGCGGGTCTTGTTGAAGGGGATGTGCGCGAGTTTACCGTAAGGGCAGAAACTGATGTGCAAACCAAGGAACAATTTGCCAATATTATTTTACGTAAGTCTGAAAATTACTTGGTGCGATTGGGAGATGTGGCGGATATTGAAATTTTACCGGAAAGTGAAAGAACTATTACGCGCTTTAAAGGCCAAACAGCGGTAGCTTTGGCAATTGTTAAGCAATCAACTGCTAATCCATTGGAGGTTTCAGCGGGGATCAGCAGTATCTTGCCGGGGATAGAAAAATCATTGCCCGAAGGGATGACGTTAAATATTGCTTACGACACTGCTGTTTTTATTGATCAATCGATCCAAGAGGTCTTTATAACCATTGGGGAAGCGGTCTTTTTAGTTGTGCTCGTGATTTTTGTCTTTCTTCGTTCATTCCGTGCCACGCTTGTGCCCTTGGTCACCATTCCGGTTTCTTTAATCGGCAGTTTTGCCCTCATGCATCTTTTTGGTTTTTCGATTAATACATTGACTTTGTTAGCGTTTGTTTTGGCAATCGGCTTGGTGGTGGATGATGCGATTGTCGTCTTGGAAAATATTTACCGTTACATTGAAAACGGGATGAAGCCGCTAGCCGCAGCATTTAAGGGGATGCGTGAAATTTCTTTTGCCGTTATTGCCATGACCTTAACATTGGCGGCGGTTTTTGCACCCATCGGATTTTCCACTGACTCAACGGGCAGGCTGTTTACAGAATTTGCCCTAACCCTTGCTGGGGCCGTTATTATTTCTGGCTTTGTTGCTTTAACCCTTTCACCGATGATGTGTGCCTTGCTTTTAAAGCCGCATGCTACGCATGGTTGGGTTTACCGGGTGATTGAGAGAGCCCTAGAGGCTACCACTAATGGCTATCAAAAATTGCTGGGGTTGCTGTTAAAATTGAGGGTCATTATTGTACCTGTGATTCTTGGTTTTACATATCTTGGATATATGTTGGTCACAACCATACCGCAAGAATTAGCCCCAACCGAGGATAGAAGCGTTGTTATTGGCATTACGATTGGCCAGGAAGGATCAGCGCCCTCTTATACCGATAAATATATGAGGCAGTTAGAGGGGGTTTATCAAACAATTCCAGAAATGATCAGTTACTTTACCGTGGTTGGATACCCCACCAGTAGTCGGGGGATATCTTTTATTGGATTAAAACCATTGGGTGAGCGTCAACGCGGTGCTAGGGAGATTGTTCAACAGCTTGGACCCATTATGTTTGCGGGAATAACCGGTGTTATCTCATTCCCAGTCCTGCCCCCATCGCTTGGCCAGGGTTCAACGGATAAACCTTTGTCGTTAGTTATCCAAACAACCGGTAATTACCAACAATTGCAAAATTTGGTTGAAGCCGTTAAGTCAGCAAGTCGGGCGAACCCAAAAATTGTTGATTTGGAAAGCAATTTGGAGCTGAACAAGCCGGAATTAAAAATTGTTGTCAATCGGGATAAAGCAGCTGATATGGGCGTACCGATTGACGTGATTGGGCGAACCCTGGAAACCATGATTGGCGGGCGTAACGTGACCAGGTTTAAATTAGATGGTGAGCAATATGATGTGATTGTGCGCCTTCAAGCAACAGAGCGTTCCAACCCCAAAGATATCGAGAATATCTACGTTCGGGCAAGTGATGGACAAATGGTGCAATTATCCAACCTCGTGACCGTGACCGAAACCGTAGCAGCCAGGGAGTTGCGGCATTTCAACAAGCTGCCCGCGGTTACCTTAACGGCCAACCTGGCCGAAGGATATAGCTTGCCGGAAGCTGTTACATACATGGAAAATCTGGTTCGTCAATTTGATTTAGAAAATAAAACCCAAATTGATTATTCCGGCTATACCCGGGAATTTAAACAATCCAGCCAAAGCATCCTTTTTATTTTTGGACTGGCGTTGCTGTTTATTTATTTGGTTTTATCAGCCCAATTTGAAAGTTTTACCGATCCGTTCATTATTATGTTGACTGTGCCATTGGCGATTGCCGGAGGGATGTTGACGCTGAATTGGTCTGGGGGCACGCTTAATATTTACAGCCAAATTGGTCTTATCACCTTGATAGGGTTAATTACCAAACATGGTATTTTGATTGTCGAATTCTCTAATCAGTTGCGGGCCCAAGGAAGATCAATCCGGGAAGCGGTCGTGCAAGCAGCCGTTCTGCGCTTGCGACCAATTTTGATGACTACGGCTGCCATGGTACTCGGGGCTTTACCTTTAGCGATAGCCAGTGGGCCAGGGCTGAAAGCCGCCATCCGATCGGTTGGGTTATTGTTGGTGGGATGACGTTTGGCACATTATTGACCCTTTTTGTCGTGCCAGTTGCTTATACCGTTCTAGCCCGGCGCAAATGGCGGCATATTGATCAGGATGGGAATGAGATGAAGGCAGCGGCCCATGTCCATGCCTAATTTCACATTTCAAGATTAGGTATTCAGGAGGGTGTTAAAATTGCAGGTTTCGCTTAGGGGAATAAATATCCCCCCCAATTTTTAATGACGGCTGCTGAAAGGGCATAACCGCCGCTTGCCCACCACCCATAAATGGCGCCACCCAAAAAAAGCCAAGTGAAAACAAATTCAATCGGTGATTTATAAGACCAACAGATCAAGGGAAAAGTATATCGCTGTGGGTAAGGCCATAAAAGGGGCACGCCGGACGGGTTCATCATATCCCCAATCAAGTGTGACAGGTACCCAATCAAAAAAGGCAATAACAGCAGATGATACAAAGGTTGGGATTGTTGCACCCCAATTCCCCAAACAATCCCAAATACACATAAGGCCGCGGCTAGTAAACTGTGGGTAAGGCCCCGGTGCCCTAAAACCATGCCGAGCGGGTGCGAGATAAAAGGCAGTTTTTTGCCAATGCTGCTTTTGGGTGTGTCCAAGTCCGGCGCCAATCCTGAAATGGTCGCGATCCCCAAATCAATCGGAGTTAAAGGAATCCGCAGCCAGGTTGCCGTTACAATCCAACAACCGGCAGCCCAGCGCAGATGATTAGGGGCGATCATGGTTGTACCATTTTTTGAACAAGTGAAACAGGCCAAAAAGTCAGCATTTTTATAAAAAGACTAATCTTTCGTTTTTCTATAGCGTACGAAAACCTTAATTACCGAAAAGACTGCAGGGAAAAGTCGCTAATTTATAATCAATAATGCCGTAACCCAGGAAAAAGATAAAGCGAATAAGGTTATAGGAATATCGTTGATCCAATTTATCTCCAGATTTTTCATCTTTTGGGGGAGGATGATTTTTTCCACGCTAAAAATCTTTGATCAAGAATGGGTGCAATTTTATCAAAACTTGACCATGAATCTGCCACTTCATAGATACTTGCTAAATCTTTAGCCACAGTGGCTTCATAATCTTCAAAATACAGATTTGTTGCATAATAAAATTTGGCGAACCGATTCCCTTCCTCATTTAAGTGGGATTCCGAGAATTTTTCATCGCAATATTTCACTAGGAATTCCCTGCCGGTTATTTGACGCGAGCGAAGCTTTTGCAGTCCTTCTTGGCTATAGGACTTAAGTTCTAAGCTTTCTAAGTTGCACATAATGACCCAACTTAAAAACAGGCCAATATGAGTTCCGCCAGCTTCGGTGGAAAGGTCAGCGGGGAAATCATCACTTCCCGCATGCCAAGCGGTTCGGTCATAATAAGGCAATGGTGAATTCCTTTAAGGTGGTTATAATCTGGAGCGGGTGAGGGGAATCGAACCCCCGTCGTAAGCTTGGGAAGCTTCTGCTCTGCCATTGAGCTACACCCGCGATTGCCTGTTGTTTCTATAATATAAAAAATTTATTTGTGCAAGTGTGATCCACAGGTGCTTCACCAGCCCAAGCCCAATGAAGACGATAATGACGGTGCGTCATGAGACTTGCGAACTTCAAGCGGCGGCTTTTTTTCTCAGTTTTTCAGGGTTATATCTGGGCTCTGGGATTGGATCGCCATCTTCCTTTGCCACTTCAAGCCAAAGCTGAATAGCAGTTTGTATTTCGCGAGCTGCATCTTCAGCGGTTTCACCGTGGGCCGTGCAGCCCTGAAGATCAGGAACTCTAGCGATCCAAGCTTTATCTTCGTCAGACCAAGCTAAATCTATATGATAAGGGTGTTGCATCATTAATCTCCTAAGTTCATTCTATAACTATTAATGAATTCTTTCAATTCCTTTACTTGGGCAGGCTTGGCATTTTTATTTTGATCCTGCTGGACGTTAATACTCCTTTGGTAGACAGGATGTTTAAATATCATGTGGCTTCCTGTTGTCCTACGATGAATAAACCCGAGTTGATTCAGTAAATGAACAAAATCATTGAAGGAGATATTCTGATAATGTCCTTGTATAATCCTGTCCAAAAGCTTATGGGGTTTTATCATCTTAGAGGCCCACTATTGAAGAAGGAAATAGGTCTTAAGGCCATTAGGTATACTTAATCCAATAGACCGTTCAATCGTTATGACATGATGACCCATCATTCCCTAAAATACGGATGCTGATCGGACTTGGTAATGCAATGTTATATTAGGATAATCCACCTTTTGTTAGGCGGCTATCTAATTTAACTATGGCCAACGAAGGCGGTGCGGTTTTGTGGGCTATCTTCTAACTCCTGATTTTGCAGCCATTTTTCATAAAGGGGTTTAGTTATTTCAAGCAGGCTTACGGCAATGCCAAGCTTTTTGATCAATTCCACCACCTCCCGATTGGTTTCCTGGAACAGCCAAAAGGGCGGTGCATCATCGCCGTGAAAATACCGGTATGCCTCCTCATCCGCATAAAAGGTCAAATCTATTTTTTTGGGAATGTCCTTAATCTCGGCCATGGCATAAGCCACAATTTGCATGGCGGATACTAGCTTGCTTGAAAAAAACAATTTGCGAATGTTGGAGACGGTAGTGGCAGATGGGTTTAGAAGATCACGTTCCCAGCGGTAAACACTTCCCTGAGCTCTTTCACCCTTTAACCCAGCTTTTTTAGCGAAGTCTTTTGCGTGCATTTTAAGGAATGATCGTATGTTTTTTATATCGTTTCCGGTCAGTTTCATCGCTTAAAGGGTTGAATGAACAATCCCTTCCTTTTGATTTAGGTGTTGTGCTTCTGCTCAACAACCCAATCAAGACGAATGGCTTCTCGGGTAAAATCCCCTGTGGCATCTTTTTGGATTTTTTCCAAAAATTCGTCATTAACATCTGCAAAAGTATAAATTTCAGAACCGCTATATTCCTGGCATATATACGCTATCATATCCTGTAAGGAATAGGATTTAGGATGCCTGTCTTTTTGCATCGCGATTTTTCTGATGATATAGGCCAGTTCCTTGCGATCTAAAACCGACTAAACCATTATATCTTCGGTGGAGGTTAAGGGATAATACACAAACAAGATTCCATTTCGTCCGCGGCGGTACCCACTGTCGCCTGGTTGGCTGAGCCTTACATGTTTATAAGCCATTTTATCCACCCTATTATTATTCTACAATGATTTATTTAGACATATTTTATTTATTAATAATATGTTTAAACAAATTATAATGCAATATAAAAGCGTGTATTATTAGCTTGCGCGGAATTTATTAAGAAAAGGTTGCAGGTTTTAAGGGATAGGAAAACGCCGGGGTGGCGGATATTGACAAATTCAAACGAATTGATAGACGATGAACATGTAGGATAAGTATGAATTTTTAGAACATTGCAGCAAAAATAATCCCGCCAGTTTGATGCTAGCTGGATTAGCCTTAATCTCAGTCATACTATCAAATGAACAACCAGCGCGATGAGCGCGGTTGTCATGATAGGGGATCAGGATTGTTTCAGTTCCAACCATATCACCCCCAAGCTAGCTTGCCTGAGCATTGGCGGGGCCAATCAACCTGCCAGCTTGAATATTTCCATTTTTTCAGGTTGCAGCAAAATATTTCATGCTCATTTGCAAGGGCTGACTTCAGTGTAACCAGTTTGATCAGCTGGAGATTGGGTAATATTTCCCAATCACCCTAATAAAGTGGGCGGTTAGATATTTGTAGAGCAGATTGAATAGTTCAGCAGGGGATTAAAAGGTAGGAGGCAAAATATGCGGTTAGAAGGTATTTTTAAACTGGTGCCCCTTGCCGGACTCGAACCAGCACGTCTCTCAACTCCTGATTTTGAGTCAGGCGCGTCTACCAATTCCGCCAAAGGGGCTGGATATCCTTTTATGTAACCATAAAAGATCCAATCGTCAACCAAAAATGTTGAGAAAAAATTGATTGGGGTAAATAATACCTGTTCTACCCCGATCAACTTTTTTATCTTTTCTATTTCGCTTTTAATACACCGCGGCGTACTTGGTCTTGCTCCATTGACTCAAATAGGGCTCGGAAATTGCCTTCCCCAAACCCTTCATCCCCTTTGCGCTGGATAATTTCAAAGAAAATCGGCCCGATAACGGTTTCGGTAAAAATTTGCAGAAGTAATCCCCCGTTTGGCGAGCCATCAACCAACAACGCATTCTTTTGTAGTCGCGGTACATCTTCCCCGTGGTTGGGGAGCCTTTTTTCGAGCATGTCATAATAGGTAGCCGGCGGGGCCGCTAAAAACTTCAGGTTGCGCTTCCGCAGGCTTTCAACGGTTTGATAAATGTCATCGGTTGCTAAGGCAATATGTTGAATCCCTTCACCCTTATAAATCTTCAAATATTCCTCAATTTGGCTTTTATCATCTGAACTTTCGTTGATGGGAATGCGGATTTTACCACAGGGGCTGGTCATGGCTTTTGACTTCAGGCCCGTTAATTTACCTTCAATGTCGAAATAGCGGATTTCGCGGAAATTGAATAAATGCTGATAAAATTCAGCCCATTTATCCATATTACCACGATAAACATTATGAGTTAGGTGGTCGACATAATTTAAACCCATGGAAGGTGTCTTGGCAGGTGTGGGGGTAATGGGCACGAAAACTTGATCATAAATATTGCCTTTTTTACCGTACCGGTCGACCAAATACAAATAACTGCCACCAATCCCTTCAATGACAGGCACGTTTTCCAGGATGCCGCTGTTGGGTTGGACAGTTTTGGCCCCCAGTTTTACGGCGCGCTGATAGGCGCGATTGGCATCTTTTACCCGAAAAGCGATTGCTGAACAGCAGGCCCCATGGTTTTGGGCAAATTTCTTAGATGAGCTGTTAGGCTCATTGTTTAATAGGAAATTAATATCTCCCTGCCGATATAAAAGGATGTTTTTGGAACGGTGACGTCCAACTAAGCTAAACCCCAGTTTCTCAAATAAAGTACTCAGCGCTTTACCGTCATCGGGTGCGGCATATTCAACAAATTCAAAGCCATCAGTGCCAGCGGGATTGAGGGGGTCAATGTCAAAAGTGGTGGTTGGCGTTGGGTGCATTTTTCAGATTCTTTCCTTTAAAAAGCAATGAATTCCTGGATATAGTCGATTTTGTTCGAAATATTTAAAACAAAAAATCAGCAATCATCTTAGGTTTTGGTAGAGGGAACAACATCAGCTTATTTCTAAAATACGATTTTAAGGTAAGCAGCTTCCTTTGTAAAAACAATCATAAAAAAATTTGCAAAAAGAAATAAAACCCTTTTTGCTTGTGACATTTTAGCATCATATGCTTGATAATTGATGGAATACCTAACAAAGGTCTTTGACAATACGTGCTGAAATTCGTATATCAATAATTGCTACTTGTCTGTCTTAGTGGGTATTGCCAAGTAAAAAATTAAATGTTTATTAATCTGGGTTAGATTATGATGATAGTGTGTCTAAATCAGGTGAACTAGAACTGAATAATGGAAGAAAGAGGATAAAATGAATCAACTTAAGTTATTTACCGTTATTGCCACGGCAGGCATGTTGGCCGGTTGTGCGACCAATATCGATCAAATGCGAACTGTAAAACCAAGTGGCGGCAGTTCTTTTACCACAGCTTTGGTGGAAGAATATCGCCAATTAACCCTTTTGGAAGCAGATTATGAACGCGATTGGGTTGATGCCAATAATTATGCCCGTAGAGGTTTAGCGTCTGCGCGCGGTCAGCTGGTACAACCAGAAGAGCTGAAGAATTGGCATTTGCCTGCGGATAAAGTCAACGAATTGACTCAAGCTCGTGCTCGGTTGGTCAGTGTTTTAAATGGCGGCGCTCGTGAACGCTTGCCAAAAGTGGCTGCCACCGCCCAAGCTCGCTTCGATTGTTGGGTTGAGCAACAGGAAGAAAATTTCCAACCAAAAGATATCGCTGCTTGCCGCGATGGCTTCTACCGCGCGATGGAAGCGTTGGGTGGAAAGATGGTTCCGCAGCCAGTTGGTAATGTGATTTACTTCCAATTCAACAGCGCAGATTTAACACAGGCTGCTCAAGCTGTGGTTCAAAAATTTGCTGCACAAATTAAGCAAGGCAATGTGAAGAATGTGACGGTGGTCGGACATACTGACTTAAGTGGTCCCGCTTCTTACAACATGACTTTATCATTACGCCGTGCGGATACCGTTCGTAGCGCCTTAATCAGTGCTGGTGTCGCTGCTGAGCAAATTACGACCTCTGGTCGTGGGGAAGAGCAACCTGCCGTCCCAACAGATGATGGTGTTGCCGATCGCCGTAACCGTCGTGCAGAAATCTTAATGCAATAAGACGCATTATTCTATTCGTAGGTTGCTAAAAGTTTAAGGGCGCCGGGGTTTTACCTTCGGTGCCCTTAATTTTCGTTGATAGGTGAGATAAGATAGATGTATGTCAAAACCACAAAAGCTATCCGAATTACGGCCCGCCCTATATTTCTTGAGGATAAATCAGTACCAGAAGAAATGAAATTTTTCTGGGCTTATCAGATCACGATCAAAAACACTGGCAAAGAGACCGTCTGCTTAAAAAGCCGTTATTGGCAAATCACGGATTCATTCGGGCGGGTATTAGAAGTAAAAGGGGAAGGGGTCGTAGGCCTTCAACCTGTTTTAAAGCCCGGGGAAATGTTTGAATACACGAGCGGCACACCGTTGTCTGCCCCTTCAGGGGTTATGGTTGGCAAATATGAAATGGAAACCCTGTCCTCCGGCCAAGTATTTTGGACAGATATTCCCCCATTCTCCCTTGATAGCCCCCATCAGTTAAAGTTACTGCATTAAAAAAGTGCCGTAAGAAGAGCCCCATTCGTTTTAAGCCCGTCGATGCCAGAGCTTTATATTTGAGTAATAAAGATTGGGTTGAGCTAAAATGCAAGCTAGCGCCACCCACCAGCAAAAACCTATGGGTCATTAATGGTTTTTTTATGGGGGTTGTTTCAGGGTAATCCCAAAATACTTCAATAATTCCTGATGGCCTTTATCGGTTATCAGGATGACACGTGTGTGCTTGTTCTTGACCCAGCCAAAGATTGAGCATCCGTTGGGCCAGGGCTGCCCCTAAAGCGCCAGCAAGATGTTCTTTCCGCTCACTCCAATCAAGGCAGGGATAGGCGAATTGGCGTCGGTTTTTTCTTAACTCATCAAGATCAATGCCAAAAGATCGGAACCAGTATTCCCCTGGGGGGGTCACTGAAATTTTTTGACCTGACACACATAATTGGTTCTGGGTCATTAAAGCTTCCATCATTCCTAAGCCCAGTTTACCCGCCAGATAGTCATAACAAAACCGGGCTATTTGGATAGGGGGGATGGGTTTGGCATTTAAGTCTGTTACAGGCGGGACAGCCATTCCCATCAGGGTTTCAATTAATTGCGCAACTTTGGGGGATGCTAGGCGAAAATACTTGTGCCTACCGTGAATGGTAACCGCAATTAATTGATCTTCTAAAAGCCTTCGTAAGTGGGAAGTTGCCGTACTAGGTTCTATCTGCACGCCGCAAGCAAGTTCTTTGGCGGTTAAAGCGCGCCCCTCCATTAAAAGGGTTAACATGCGGATGCGGGTTGGATCGCCTATTGTTCGCACCAGGCTATCCATATTAGGTTCAACATTCATCATTCGATGTTAACCAAACTGTTACGGTTATTTGGATCGAATCGTCCGACCTAGAACTTTAACATAGGGGAATATGAAACAATGATTGCCGTGATATTTGAAGTGTGGGTGAAGCCGGAATACCAACAAGGTTATCTTGATATGGCGGCGGCTTTAAGAAAAGAACTTGACCGCATAGAAGGATTTATTTCCATTGAACGATTCCAAAGTTTTGTGGAAACAGGTAAAATTTTATCCTTGTCTTTTTGGCGTGATGAAAAGGCTATCCAAGATTGGCGAACACTCGAAACCCACCGGGCTGCACAGTACCTTGGCCGGGCAAAATTTTTCAAGGATTACCGGTTAAGGATTGCGGCTGTTGTCCGGGATTATGGAATGAACAACCGTGCACAAGCACCTTTGGATAGCCGACATATCCACCACGGATAGTTTATGGCTGGATTCTGCTAGTTTCATGGAAATTAAAATTCAGCAATTTTCAGACATCAAACACTCTGATCAGAAAGGAAAAAGCTGCCTATTCTTATGAAAACCGGTGGTACGAGCAGACTATCTTTTGCCTGATACAGAAAACAGCAAGCGATCTCTGGAATATTGCAGCAAATCACGGGCCATTTGTTGGGAATCGGCGGGGAAAAAACCACTTATTTTTGCTCCGTCGAATTCCTTTAAGATCTTTTCTGCAATTTCCAATGCTCGTTGCCGTTGCTGTATAAGGGCCGAGGAAACATTCGCATCGTAGAGAAGGCGATCCGTGCCTTGTAAAAACGCATTGAGTTCTGCCGGTGTTTTAAAATAATAATAATTCAGGTGATTGTCCAAACCAAAAGCTTTTACATAGGCAGATGGAAGTGTTGGAACAACATTATGTACCCGGAAGCCATTGGAAAGATGCTTATCAGCGGATTCCCTTAAAATAAAATCTGGGCTGGGCTGGGCTGGTTCCTGTGTGGGGCCATCAGCCTTTGCTAAATTGCTGCTTGCGATAGCTACTAGAATCAAGGAAAAAGCAATCGAAGCAACCATGCCACGAGACAAAAGCAATAAATAACTAGACATATGCTTAACCATTAGAAACCTTCCATAAAGTTGCACAAAAACAGCAGCATCTATGTTGATAGTCTTCATGTAGGATAATGTACCTGCATTTGCTGGAAAAAACAATACCCTTGAAACCACTAGATTAGGTAGCATTTACTAATGCCAGCAGCTGATCTTTAAATGTTTGGCCAGGAAATATTTGGCTAGTGGGTAAAGAAAAAGTTACGGGACAATCGAATGTTTTTTCCATAGCCAGATAAAATTTTTGGCGATTTTAGGCACAGTTTTAACCCTTCCTCATTATTTAGCCGTATCAAGGAGTGCATGAAAATTGAAAGGGGATTATATCACCTTGAGGTTATGCATGAAACGTGATAGGAAGGGGGGGATGATATATTTGTGCTCGAAAGGAAAATGATCTTGGGAAAAAGCGGTTTCTTGTCTTTTATAAATGGCGTCCTATTATTGCTTGTCGCTGGGTGTGGGCCGGTTTATCAAACGACCTACGAATTAAGGCCTCCGGAAAATTATCAAGGGCGGGTTTGCTCCAACCAATGTTCCCAAACCCAACAATTCTGTCAACAAAACTGTTCATCTCAAATCCAAATGTGTGAATATAACGAGAGATTGCGATCAGAAAATGAATATTATGGTTATGTAGAACAACAACGGGCTGCCAACAAAAAAGTTGTTCTGACGCCCGAAAGTTTTTATGATTCATTCCGTTGTTCAAGGTCAACCGAGACTTGCCAAGCGCAATGTGAATCCTCCTATCGTTCTTGCTTTGCCGGGTGTGGTGGAACCGTAATCCCTCATACCCAGTGTGTAGCGGATTGTGAGTAAAAATAAACGGGTATAAAACAAATGGCTTCTCTTCTAAGGCTGGGTTTTACCAAAAACCCGGCCTTGTTTTTTATGGGGAGTGGGGGTTAGCAATTATCTGCCAGATGGGCAGGAATTATGCAGGAAAATTCAACGCCTAAATAGATTTATCCCGATGCTAGCCGCGGGCGACTATCTAAAATACCAGAACTGAAAACTGAAAGGGGAAATATTATTTTTTAGGGGCCGGTTTCGCAGGCCTTGCCGAGAAATGCGTTTCAAACTTATTAGGGATTTTTTTGTATTCCTCAGCATCCAAAGGAGCAATGCCTTTTTTCGTTATATTAGGCCAGTTTGGGGCGTATTCGCGGTTTATATTTAGCCATTTTTCTGTTCCCGGCTCGGTGTCGGGCAAAATAGCTTCCGCAGGGCATTCTGGTTCACATACACCGCAATCAATACATTCATCGGGGTTAATCACTAGCATATTTTCCCCTTCGTAAAAGCAATCAACCGGACACACTTCCACGCAATCCATAAATTTGCAACGGATACAAGCTTCTGTCACAACATACGCCACTGCAACCTCCCTATAACTGGCGTTTACGTAACGCTCAACCATTAGATAAAATTAATAGAAGTTCCAAAATGCTGGTGCCGTCAGACAGGATCGAACTGTCGACCTCACCCTTACCAAGGGTGTGCTCTACCACTGAGCTACGACGGCAATATTTCTAAACCATGCCCATTTTTTTTGAAAACCGCAAGCATTAAGAAAAAGACTTTCCCATAATTTTAAAAAAAACAGACAAAAAACAATAAGGGCTTTATTCTTCATGCGATAGCAAAGCCTTATGAATTGGTTGACTGTTCTTCCGTCAGGGTTTCTGGTTGTTGTTCGGCCATACCCCCTAAGGAAACCAGATGTTTATGGACCAGTCCTATAAAGGCAGTCAGTAAATGCGTTAAAAACCAAAATAACAAGGTTATCAATGGCAACATGACTAATACAATGCCAAGATAAAGGCTTGAATTTAGATTCCTAGAAAATAAATAGTTAATTGGTGTATCTAGGCCCACAAAAGCAACAATTAAAGGTTTTACCAAAAACCAAATGACATCTGACCCATAATCAGCCAGATAAATAAGGGGAATAAGTACCATCAAAAAGCTGATGATAAGCGATAATGTATGTCCTTTGGTATAAGCAAAAGATTCTTTAAAGGATAAACATTTCCCGTTCACGGCCAAATTTGTTAAAACCAGCCCAAAGCGCACGGCCAGAAAAATCAGAGGGAGAATAAGAAGGATGCGGACAATAGAAGCCCACACGGGCGAATAAATAACCAAGTTCGTAAATAAACCAGGCAACAGGAAGGCTAGCATCACGCCCATCATCAAAAGGCCGTATTTTATGTTGGCGCCGTTGATGAACGAAACGAAAAAATTCCTTTCCGGAATTTCCCCATTGACAATCCATTTTTGAAGGGCAATCAAAAACGGGGCGGCTACAAAAAAGCCCGTACCCAACCAAAGCCTGACCAAGATATCTGCCAAGACTAAATCGAAACTGGCATAAAAGATATTAAAAAAGATAAAACCTAAAATATAATAGCCCAACAAAGTAAAAAACGAATAAGCCAGTAAACGGGAGTGAGCAAATAAACTGCCCAGCCCCTTTGTATAAGTTTGTTGAACAGTTTGTAATACAGGCAATTGATTGGTCTGACCCAACATGATATCATCCTATTCTATTATAAAGATCTTATCTTTTTAGGCTGTAGCAGTTTATTCAACCACCATGTCCTCATCATACTAAGTATCCATTACCCAGTATTTTATCAAACGTCAACCTATCATCATTGTTTTATTTGCAGGGCAATTTTTTCAGCAACACTTTTCCTGCTGATAAGCACTTATTTTCCAAGCCAGTCATGGATGGGCGGACAGTTAAATTAGGTAATGCCAGCCTTTTCAAACGCCCGTCCTAGCCTTTTCATTAACGGGCGAATCTCTTCATCAGTCATCCTCGCATATCCGAATACAAACCCCGGTTGTTTGGGTTGTTGATAATAATATTGATCTGAAGGTGTTAACGTCATTCCCTCTTTTTCAGAGATTATCACCCGATCGTTGATTCCAACTTTATTGATCAAGAAATGTCAAATTTTTTGGAGTCAAGGCAATAACTTTTTTGCTACTCTCCAAATGACTTTGTTGTAAAGAACATGAGTTCCGCCGATTTTAAGCAGCGATCTTGCTCATTTTAGGTTTTTCTTGAAAAGCAACCCACAATTCTTGGCGACGCTGATCGGCTATTTTCAAATGTTTTTCCTTGATATGGCCATATCCCCGTATCTGTTCAGGGATTGACGCCAGTTCAACCGCAAGTGAAAGGTTGTCTGAATGTAGTTTTGCGAGTATTTGCAAGACCAATTGCTGGTATTCGCGCACTAAACGACGCTCCACCTGGCGTTCATGGGTATAGCCGAAAATATCCAAAGGTGTGCCGCGCAAAAAGCGGAATTTTGCTAATAAATTGAACGCTTTCATCATCCATGGGCCAAAAGCGCTTTTTTTCAAAAAACCTGTTTCTGGGTCACGACGAGCAAAAAGCGGCGGTGCTAGATTAAACTCAATTTTGTAAGAACCTTCAAACTGGCTGGCTATCGAACGCTTGAAATCGCCATTGGTATAAAGCCTAGCCACCTCATATTCATCTTTATAGGCCATCAGCTTAAAATAATATTTTGCAACAGCGGCTGTTAAAGCAAATGAACCAGATATTTGCGCTGTTTCCACTTTTTTCACTTGGTCAACCAGCTTCAGGTATTTTTGGGCATAAGCGGCGTTTTGATAAGATGTTAAAAAATCTGTCCGCTTCTTGATCATCTCATCTAATGAGGGTGAAGATGATGAGGTTTTATCTAAGTCCCGTTTTTGGGGTTGATGATCTGGCATAAATTTTTCGAGATTGATGGCGGCTTCCCGGCCAATTCGCAAAGCTTTGAGGTTTTCTTCAATCCCCACCTCGTTTAACATGATCGCTTTCTCAATGGCTTCAACAGATAAGGGGATAAGGCCTTTTTGCAAGGCATAGCCAACCATGAGCAAATTGGTGGCGATGGAATCACCAACCAATTGCAAGGCCAATTTGGTTGCGTCAAAAAACTTTGTTGCTTCAGCGCCAATGACATCTTCAATGGCCTTTTCCAGGGTTTTTTCCGGGAATACCATGTCCGGTTTCCTGGTAAATTCGCCGGTCATGGTTGCATGGGTGTTAATAATGGCTTGGCTGAACCTAGGCTTTAGTTTCATTAAAGCACCATGGCTGGCAGCCACCACTATATCACATCCCAGTAAAAGATTAGCAGAACCGGTGGCAATCCTTGCCGAATAAATATCTTCCGGCTTACCCGCAATCTGAATATGGCTGAAAACCGCCCCGCCCTTTTGCGATAAACCCGTCATATCTAAAACGGAACAGCCTTTCCCTTCCAAATGAGCGGCCATCCCAAGCAACGCGCCGATCGTGACAACCCCGGTGCCACCAACGCCGGTGACTAGGATATTATAGGGTTGCGTCAAGTCTGGTAGGGCGGGGGTAGGCAAAATGGTGGGGGTTAAGGTGATTTTAGCAATCTCAGGTTTTTTTAACTGGCCGCCCTTGATGGTGACAAAGCTTGGGCAGAAACCTTTGACACAGGAATAATCTTTATTGCAGGTCGATTGATCAATGGCCCGTTTCCGGCCGAATTCGGTTTCTACCGGGACAATGGATAAGCAGTTGGATTGCACGCCGCAATCGCCGCAACCTTCACAAACCGCTTCATTAATGACTAATCTTTTGGGGGGATCAACCATCAGTCCCCGTTTGCGCCGCCGCCTTTTTTCAGCCGCACAAGTTTGGTCATAGACAATAACGGTGGTGCCAAGAATTTTTTGGAATTCTTTTTGGATTTTATCCAAATCATCGCGGTGATGCACCGTGACATCGGTCGTGACTAAGCCTGAGGTTGGGTATTTCTCAGGTTCATCGCTGGCAATGGCGATGCGTTTCACGCCTTCTGCCTGCAATTGCTTAACCAAGGATAATACATCTAACTGCCCGTCAACCGGCTGGCCACCGGTCATGGCCACTGCATCATTATAAAGGATTTTAAAAGTAATATTAACATTGGCCGCCAATGTCGCCCGGATTGCTAATAAACCGGAATGGAAGTAAGTCCCATCGCCCAAATTTTGAAAGATGTGTTCCGTTTTACAAAAAGGGGCTTGGCCAATCCAGGTTGTTCCTTCGCCGCCCATTTGGGTAAAAGTGTCGTTGCCCCGATCCATCCACAAGGCCATAATATGACAGCCGATGCCGCCGTAAGCTCTGCTTCCCTCCGGCACTTTCGTGGAGGTATTATGGGGGCAGCCCGAACAAAAATAAGGCAAGCGTTTCATAGCGGGCTGATATTTAGACAGGCTTTCGGTTTTCTGCTTCAGCATCAGGAGGCGATTTGTGATCATCTCATTACTGTAAAACGGCTTCAGGCGTGCCGCAATCACTTGGCTGATCTGATCGGCGTTTAATTCATTGGTAGGGGGTAACAGCCACCGGTTCTGTTCATCTGTTTTCCCATAAATCCTGGGACGATGGTCTGCGGGGACATGATACAAATATTCTTTTAGTTGGTTTTCCAGAAGCGGCCGTTTTTCCTCAACCACCAGGATTTCTTCAAACCCTTTTGCAAAACGCAATGCGCCCTCATTTTCTAAGGGCCAGGTCATAGTCACTTTATAAAGGCCAATGCCAATATTGGCGGCTAATTTTTCATCAATTCCCAAATCTTTAAAAGCTTGCCGGACGTCCAGGTAAGATTTGCCGCAAGTCATGATTCCTAAACGTTTTTTCTGCGGCAACCAAATGGTTTGATCGAGATTATTGGCCCGGGCATACGCCATAGCGGCCGGTAATTTATAGCGGTGCAGTAATTCTTCCTGATACAGCGCGCTAGCGGTTACAAGGGGGGAATCTGGGCTGCGGATATTAACGCCTTCCGGCGGCAAAATCATATCGGTTGGGGTCTTGATCACCACGCGGTGGGGGTCGACATAGACAGATGCGGAACAATCCACCGTTTCCGCAATGGTTTTAAACGCAACCCAACAGCCGGAATAGCGTGATAACGCCCATCCATGGATACCTAAATCTAAAAATTCCTGTACACTGGAGGGGTTGAAAATCGGGATCCCTAAATCCACAAAGGTCAATTCAGACTGATTGGCGGTGGTTGAGGATTTGCTGCCATGGTCATCACCTGCCAGAAGCAACACTCCCCCATGTTTTGAACTGCCTGCTAAATGGCCATGACGCAGGGCATCACAAGAGCGGTCGATGCCTGGGCCTTTCGAATACCACATGGCAAAAGCGCCATCATATTTGTGATCCCCAAATAATTGGGTTTGTTGGCTGCCCCAAACAGCGGTTGCCGCCAAATCTTCATTAATCCCAGGTTGAAAATAAATATGATGGGATTTTAAAAACTTACGCGCCCGCCACAAAGCCAGGTCAACACCTCCTAAGGGTGATCCCCGATAACCGCTGACAAAACAACCGGTGTTTAACCCCGCCTTTTCATCACGCCTGCGTTGCATCATAGGTAAACGAACCAAAGCTTGGGTGCCCGTTAAATATACCCGGCCGGTTTCTAAAGAATATTTATCATCCAGTAAAACTTTTGCCAATGCCATGGCCTATGCCTTTCAAGTGGGTCTAACCCGATTTTATTCTTGCCGACCATATCTCAAACAAATATTTTTGGCAAATGATCATCTTTTGGCTGCTCAAAATATCATTATTATCGACAGGTGCAAATAAATATTTTAACACATGCCCACGCTGCCAATTGTTCAATATTGGGGCGGCAAGCCAGGGTTGGCGGTCAGTTCTTTATATAATTTTTTTGCGTCAACGGCAGGGCCGCGTCTGACGGCAATCGCTACAATTTCTAAAACACAAATTCGGTCATGCCAAGCAAATGTTAACACATCGCCAATTTGGACAAAAGCGCCGCCTTTTTGCACCGCATGCCCATTAATCCTGATCCGGGTTTCTGTACAAAAAAGGGTGGCAGCACTACGGGTCTTTAAGAATCTGGCACACCATAACCATTTATCAAGCCTAGTTTTGGGAAGTGGTTGGGAGGTTTTATTCATTTGGCCGCCAGCAAGTTTTTTAAGTTGGCAAAAGGTGAGTGGGGATTAACCGGCCGGAATTTATTTCTGGTAAATGTTTTGACAGGTTTGGATAAGGGTTTATAAAAATCTCCCTCTTCGGTGCGATACTTTTGGTATCCTAAAAAAGCTAAAATAAGTGCAAATTCATGAATTTTGGCTGGGAATTGTCCTAGAAGATCTGACTTCAGCTGAAAATCCCCCTTTGCCGCAATCGTCTTAAAATATCTGTCAATCCTTTCCAAAATATCTGCCCGAACGGCCAATTTTTTCAGCATGTGATAGCCAAGGGCTTCATAACAAAAAGCAGGAGTGTTTTTGCGGATGTAAAATAAAGGCCGGTTTTTATATTGAAGTGTTTCAGCGGGTGCGTTGAAAATTTTCCACAATAGATGCCTGAGAAAAAATGTTTTTCCTTGGAAAGCGGATTTTAACCAAACCGCATGATGGCTGAAAACCATGCGATTTTTCCCTAAAAGAGGGCGTAATTCTAATAAGTCCGGCCACATCTCACCCAGCATGTTTTTGGTCATGAAACCAAGGGATTGCTGTAGTTGAAACAATAACCCTTTTCCTAGAGGGGGCAGGCTGCTGTCTTCAATGACACCGTAAAAATCGGGCATTTGGCGTTGCAAATGGGTTGCTAGCCATTGATGTAAATGTTGGGTTAAAGCAATTTGTTGGGTAGGTTCCAATAAATCATCACCTATCAGTTTTAATTGCGGGGTTAATATGTCCTTACCTTTGGTTAGTTGGGCAATTGCCATATCTTCCCACACAATTTCCCCGGCCTCGGTCAAATGGAGATGATCAGGGGACTTCCGTAATTGCTGTATCCGTTTATCTATTTCCTGGCGCAACGCCCGTCTTGCCACATGGTGTAATTGGTGATGCGCAGAAAGGCCCTGTGTGTTGTCCGCTACAAAACGGAACCCTTGCAACCAACCAATAGGGTAGCCTTCGACGATCACTTGGCCGTCTTTCAAGATTCCGGCCAAAATATCGGTTTTTCCATGTAATTGTTTGGTTAGGACTGTGTGGCGGCGATCCACAAAACGTTGCGTTAACTGGCGGTGCAGGGCATCTGACAACTTATCTTCGATAGCGCGCGTTCTTTCCTGCCATTCTAGTGGGTTGGCAAGCCAGTTGGGGCGGTAGGCAATATAAGTCCAAGTGCGAATATGCCCGAGCCTGGCCATTAAAGCATCGATATCGCCGTCCACATGATTTAAGCGTTCAATTTGAGATGCCACCCAATCTTTAGGGATATGCTGATACTGGTGTAAAAAAAGGAAAATCTGCTTTAATAATTGAGTGTGAGCATCGGTCATGATCTTGCGGAAATCAGGAATCTGGCACACATCCCATAATAGGTAGGTATGTTGGTGATTCTTACAAATGGACGCAATTTCTGGATCTTTAGATAATTGCAATAAAGCCGCATAATCATCCGCTTCAGAAGATTTTCTTAAAAAAGGGTAGGGTGATTTTTTATCTAAGCTTTGTAAAAGGCTCAAAGGTGACCTAAATTCCAATTGGTGATTGCGCCATTGGATCTGTTGCAACATATCAAAGCGATGATTTTCAATTGACTCCACTAAATCCTGTTCCAAAGGATCCAAATTTTCCGTTGTCCCAAAACTGCCATTGGTTAGCTGGCGGCCAGCCCGGCCCGCAATTTGGGCTAGTTCGGGCGCTTCCAAACGCCTTAAATAACGACCATCAAATTTTTTCAATTTGGCAAAGGCAACATGATGGATATCCATATTCAGGCCCATGCCGATGGCATCTGTGGCTACCAAGTAATCAACTTCGCCAGCTTGGTACATTTCAACCTGGGCATTACGGGTGCGGGGGCTTAACCCGCCCATCACGATCGATGTGCCGCCGCTTTGATGCCGAAGCAAATCAGCAATTCGGTATACATCTTCAAAAGAAAAGGCAATAATAGCACTGCGTTTGGGCAGGCGCGATAATTTTTGGTGTCCGACATGCGATAACACGGACATCCGCGGCCGATCAATATATTCAACGCCAGGTAATAAACATCTCAGCAAAGAACGGATGGTATCCGCCCCCATGAACATGGTCTCCGAAAGTCCACGGGCATGCATGAGGCGCTGGGTAAAAATATGGCCGCGTTCTGGGTTGGCCGCCAACTGGATTTCATCGACCGCTAAAAAATCCACCTTCTTGTCAATGGGCATGGATTCAACGGTGCAAATCCACCATTTTGCTTTAGCAGGGATAATTTTTTCCTCGCCCGTAATCAACGCCACATGCTCGGATCCTCGCAGACGGACGGCACGGTCATAATTTTCACGCGCCAGAAGCCTTAGGGGGAAACCAATCATCCCAGAGGAATGGCCTAACAAACGCTCCATGGCCAAATAGGTTTTGCCCGTATTGGTAGGGCCAAGAACCGCAACAATTTTACTTTTACTAAAATTTTCAGGCAAAACACACTCCTGTGTGTCAAAAGTTCTTGATAGGAAGGTAAGTTAATCTTATATCAAAAACAATATGCCCGTGAAATTTTTTGCTTAAAACCAGATATAACTAAAAAAAACCAAAAGCCTTCTTTTATTTTGGATTAGAAGTCATTACTTTCTTGATATCTTCAAGGCAAACACCACCAACAGCAATTCAAGGAACTATAGGGACAAAAAATGACAGCAGAGAAAATGGAATTCCAAGCCGAAGTCAGCAGGCTTTTGGAAATTGTTACGCATTCTTTATATAGTGATAAATCTGTTTTCCTGCGCGAGCTGATTGCAAATGCTGCCGATGCTTGCGATAAACTGCGCTATCTGGCGGTTACCAATTCCGGGTTGCTTGAAGACAATATCCATTTGCAAATCACCCTCAAAATCAATCAGAAAGATCGTTCTCTTCACATCAGTGATAATGGTATCGGCATGAATAAAGAGGAATTGATCACCAACCTTGGGACTATTGCCCATAGTGGCACGGCTAAGTTTTTAAAAGAGCAACTAGATAACGCGGATGAGAAAGCCGCCAAACCAAGTTTAATCGGGCAGTTTGGGGTTGGTTTTTATTCGGCTTTCATGGTCGCGGATAAGGTAGAAGTCATTTCCAAAAAAGCGGGTGAAGATAAGGGTTTTAAATGGGTTTCCGAGGGTAAGGGGGAATTCACCATTGACTCTTTTACTGTGGGTGGGCGTGGAACTGAGATTATTTTGCATGTAAAAAAAGCGGAAGAAAGATTTTTGGATCCCGCGGTTTTAAAAGAAATTATCCATAAATATTCCGATCATATTAATTTACCCATTATCCTGGATCACCAAGGAAAGCAGGAAAGGCTTAATCAAGCGACTGCCTTGTGGATGCGGGGCAAGACCGATATTACCACCCAACAATATAACGAATTCTATAAGCATTTAATGCATGCAGGGGAAGATCCCTGGGCAACGCTGCATTTCAAAGCAGAAGGGAAACTGGACTATACGGCTTTGCTGTTTATCCCATCGGAGCGTCCATTTGATCTTTTTCATCCCGAACATCGGGGTCATCTGCGCTTGCATGTCAAACGCATGTTTGTAACGGATCATGCCCCAGGATTATTACCGAAATGGCTGCGCTTTATGGAAGGTATTGTTGATTCAGAAGACCTACCCTTAAATATCAGCCGCGAAACGTTGCAGGATAATCCTATCCTAGGTAAAATCCGGCAAAATTTGGTTAAAAAGATTTTGGCAGAACTACAAAAGAAGGCAGATCAGTCACCTGAAGAACACCTAAAATTCTGGCAGAATTTTGGCCAGGTATTGAAAGAAGGGTTATGGGAGGATTACGAATACCGTCCGCAATTATTGAAACTGTTCCTGGCTGTTAACAGCCAGGATAATAAGCTGGTTTCCGTGTCTGAATATGTTGCCAAAATGAAGCCCAATCAGCAGGATATTTACTACTTATCTGCTGATAACATCGAGCAAGCGCAAAAAAGCCATTATTTGGAAGGGTTTAAGGAACGCCAAATTGATGTGCTATTGATGGTTGACCCAATTGATGAATTTTGGATTCCTAATATTGGCGAGATCGAAGGCAAGAAATTGGTTTCTGTAACCCGCAGTGGGCATGATTTAAATAAAATTTCTCCTGCTTCCTCAACCCCCTCCGAATCCGTCAATCAACCCGTGGTTGAGGGGGTTTTTACCCTATTCCGCATGGCCTTGAAAGATGTGGTCAAAGACGTGCAGCCTTCGCAAACCTTGCAGGATAGTCTGGCTTCCCTAGTCTCTGAGGCAGGGGATGCAGATATACGGTTGGAAAAACTTTTACGCCAATATAAGCAAACCCACCAGAAAACCAAACGGATTTTGGAAATTAACGCGCGTCACCCCCTAATCCGGGACTTAAGTATTTATTTGGAAAAAACCGGCCAGGCGGATGATTTGCAGGATATGGCCTGGATCATCTATGAACAAGCACGTCTGAGCGAGGGCGAGCAATTGCTGAACCCCAAAGAATATCATCAGCGATTGCAAAAATTCTTAAGGCGTTCCCTTAATCAAGGGTAATTTACGGATTTTTCATTGGCTTGACCATCGAGTCCTACTTAGTCATTTGAAAAACATCTGCAAGTGAAAATGACGAGAACCCTTATGTAGCCACATGGTTATTATTGTCGGTTGAGTTTCGTTTTCTGGATGGGTCTTGGTTTTCTTTGGGATAAAGTTTGAGTAACCAACTTATCTACGGTCTTGGTTATATGGCCGGTTCTTTTATGCGGGATGGCAGAGAGCTGTTTTTATCTGCGGATATTATGAAAGATAACCCAAGTGAATTTTTGGCGGCAACGCCAGGTTATATTGTCTATTGCGGCCGATATACATGAGCCGATGACCGAATCGTGACTCATCTAGATCGAGGTATTTTCCTGAAAGTGACAGATCAGTATAAAACGGTTTGTGGAATTACGCGGCGATAGATTGACGCCGCGTACGCCCCGTTCTGATGGACCCTGGGCATTGCAAATGCTTGATAGGGAAGAAGGTGCCTTTGGCTTGACACTTCTATTGAAATATAGAAGACGTTTTTATGGGTTATGCAAAAATATCAAGTCTTCATATCCCTCAGAAAAATGACGCCCAAACTTTTGAGAAAGAACCACAAGGCTATTCCCTGACTGATCCATCAAACGGGTTATTTTTTAACCAACTGACGTAAAACATAGGGAAGGATGCCCCCATTTTTATAATATTGGATCTCATCCTCTGTATTGATTGCCAATATAACCGGGATTTGCTCGCTTTGCCCGTTTTGCCTACCGATAACTAGCGTTAAACCCATTTTTGTTTTTAATTCAGCGGAAATCCCAACAACGCTCAAAAGCTCGGTGCCGTTCAATTGAAGTTGTTGACGGGTGGTACCCGGATGGAATTGTAAAGGCAAAATGCCCAGGGCAATCAAATTCGAACGATGGATACGTTCAAAGCTTTCCGCAACCACCGCCTCCACCCCTAATAATTTAGGTCCCTTGGCAGCCCAATCCCTGGAAGAGCCGGTGCCATACTCTTTCCCGGCCACAATCACCAATGGCACCTGGGTTTTCTGATACTGCATGGCGGCATCGTAAATAGATAGAATTTGTCCATCACCTGTCCGCGTAAAACCCCCTTCTTTCCCGGGAACTAGTTCATTGCGTAAACGGATATTGGCAAAGGTGCCGCGCATCATCACTTCATGGTTACCGCGCCTGGCGCCATAGGAATTGAAATCTTCCCGTCGCACGCCTAATCCTGCCAGATATAGGCCAGCTGGACTGTTTTGCTCAATCGAACCTGCAGGTGATATATGGTCTGTTGTAATATTATCCCCAAGCACCGCTAATATGCGGGCCCCTGTGATATTTTTTGGCTCTGCCGGAGAAGATTGGAAGTTATTAAAATAAGGAGCTTGGCGAACATAGCTTGATTTTTTATCCCATTGATAATTCAGTCCCTTGGGGGTTTTGATATTTTGCCACAAGGCATCTCCCTCAAAAACCAAACTATACCGTTTTTGGAACATCTCGGGTGTGATAGATTGGCGAACGGCCGCATCAATTTCATGATTGCTAGGCCAAATATCCTTAAGGTAGACAGGATTGCCCTTTTGATTGAAGCCGATCGGATCTGTTAAAAGATCAATAGCCATTGTCCCTGCCAGGGCATATGCCACTACTAACATGGGGGAAGCTAAGTAATTCGCCCTTGTTAAAGAATTAACGCGACCCTCGAAATTCCGATTGCCGGATAAAACGGCCGAGACAACCAACTGCTTCTTTTCGATAGCTTCGGCGATTTTTGTAGGCAAGGGACCCGAGTTGCCGATACAGGTGGTGCAGCCATAACCGACCAAATGGAACCCAATTTTATCTAATTCCTGTTGCAGTCCCGCTTTGGCGAAATAATCCGTAACGACTTGGGAACCGGGGGCCAAAGATGTTTTAACCCAAGGCTTCACTTTTAACCCTTTTTCATTGGCATGTTTGGCAAGCAAGGCTGCCCCCAACATCACGCTGGGGTTAGAGGTGTTGGTGCAGCTGGTGATCGCTGCAATCACCACATCGCCATCCATTAATTCTGTGCTATTGTTCGGGGTGGAAATTGTACGGACAACAGCAGATTTTTTACCAAATCCCGTCAGAGAAGATATAAAATTATTTTTGGCTTGGCTTAATAAAACTTTTTCTTGGGGCAGCCTTGGGCCAGCTAGGCAAGACTCGACTGTACTGATATCTAATGCCAGCGTTTCCGTAAATATGGGTTCACTCTTTTCATCCCTCCACAACCCTTGTTCTTTGGCATAATGCTCAACCAATTCGCATTGCGCTAAAGGACGACCGGTAAGTTTCAAATACCGAATTGTTTCCGCATCAATTGGGAAAAATCCACAGGTTGCGCCGTATTCCGGCGCCATGTTGGCGATGGTCGCGCGATCGGCCAAGGTCAAATGATTTAAACCTGGGCCGTAAAATTCAACAAATTTGTTAACCACACCCTTTTCGCGAAGCATTTGGGTGATGTTAAGCACTAAATCAGTGGCCGTGGTGCCTTCTTTTAATTGCCCGGTTAGCTTAAAACCAACGACTTCCGGAATGGTCATGGAAATGGGCTGGCCAAGCATAGCGGCCTCGGCCTCGACCCCACCAACCCCCCATCCAAGTACCGCCAACCCGTTAACCATGGTGGTGTGGCTGTCGGTTCCAACCACGGTATCTGGATATACTATAACGTTTTTATGGTTTTGCGCATCTTGCCCTTCTGTTGACCAAACTACTTGGGCCAGATATTCCACATTCACTTGGTGACAAATCCCGGTACCAGGCGGCACCACCCGAAAATTATTAAAGGCGGTTTGACCCCAGCGCAAAAAGGCATATCGCTCGCCATTGCGCTGATATTCTAATTCAACATTTTTATGAAAAGCATCCGGTGTGCCAAAATAATCAACCATCACGGAATGGTCGATCACTAAATCCACGGGCGATAGGGGGTTAATTTTTTTCGGATCGGCTCCCATCTTAACCATGGCGTCCCGCATGACCGCTAAGTCAATAACGGCAGGCACACCCGTAAAATCTTGCATCAATACCCGGGCAGGGCGGAAAGCGATTTCTTGATTAGATTTTTTTGTTTTTGTCCAATCTACCAAGGCTTGGATATCACGGGTTGTAACAGTACGCCCATCTTCATAACGCAATAAATTTTCCAGCAAGATCTTTAAAGAATAAGGTAATTTGGATATATCACCTAATTTTTGCTGCGCGATTTTTAGGCTGAAATAATCAAAGGTTTGATTGCCTATTTTTAGCTTGGCGCGCACCTTTAAGCTGTCTTTTCCCACTTGCACAATTACTCTCCATCCCGTACCGGATTATAAAAATTTACTTTCTTACTTTATATTCTTTCATGGATCTATCATGGAACTTGTCTTTTATTTCGTCAATCTTTTTACGGCAGGGCATGATGAAGAATAATTCTTTGAATTCTGACTTATTCTTTATAAACTGAAAGATGTTAAATGAATCTTTCATGTAAAAAATTCTTCAGAAAGCAGATATGTTAACTGTCGCAAATATGTCCTATAGCCGCAATGGGATAGCCGTCCTAAAAAAAATCTCTTTTCAGCTCGAAAAGGGTAGTGGGGCAATTATTTTAGGGGCGAATGGCGCCGGTAAAACAACTTTAATTAAAGGGTTGGCCGGTATTTTATCTCTTGCCCCGCACAGTAAAATTTTATGGGGCCACCAGCAGCTCCGGGAAGCGGTTGATGTGAAAATTGGTTATTTGGGACATCAAAATGGTTTAAAAAATATCCTGACTGTTAAGGAAAATTTGCGGTTGGCGATGATGCTATATTATCCTGCCGCCACCAAATTATCATTAGAAAAATGGCTGGAATATTGGGGATTGGGGAAGTTAGCGGATCAGGCAACACAAAACTTGTCTGCAGGCCAACAACGTAGGCTGGCATTGGCCCGCTTATGCGCCTTGGAAAGTAATCTTTGGTTGCTTGATGAACCTTTGACATCTTTAGACAGCGAAGCTGCATTGTTATTTCAGGAGCAATTGGATCAATTCCTCAAAAATCAAGGCATTGTGATCATGAGCAGCCACCAACTTATCCATCATCCCGCCTTAACGCCTTTTTTACTGGAACGGGGTAAGGTCATTCCTCATCCATCCTCCTATAAAGGATGAGGATTAAAAATATGTTTGGGCCATTTTACGGATTGGTTGTTCGGGAAATTCTAACGGGGTGGCGGCAACAAAATGATGTAATCATTTCATCGGTTTTTTTCGTGCTGGCGGGGACGATTTTTGCGATTACGACCGGGGGTGACCATCAAGGGCTTGCAAAGGTTTCGGGTGGCATTATTTGGGTTTTATTTGTATTGACAGGGTTTTTACCGATTGACCGTTTATGGAAAGAAGACCTAGAGGACGGAACCTTGGACCAAATGCTTAGCTTGTCGGTGCCTGGCTGGCAATTAGCGGTAGCTAAAAGTTTGCGCCATATGATGATTATGTTGCCAACGGTGGTTCTAGCTGTCCCTTGCGCCGCTCTTTTGTTACAATTCCCATTGCCGCAATTAGGAAGATTAACCCTAGGGTTTTTGATAGCCTTACCTAGCTTTAGTTTATTGACTGTTATGGGTGCTGCCTTTACTTTAAAAGCGAAAGGCCAACAATTGGTAATCGCGATTATCCTATTACCTTTAATGCTGCCTGTATTAATTTTTGGGGCCGAATTATCGCAACCTATCTTTGAGGCATCGTCGTCAATTTGGGTGAATATCAGCGCGTTAACCGCCTTGTTTTTATTCTTTTTAATTCTATGCCCCTGGATGACAGGATTGGTGTTACGTTACGGGTAAACAGTATCAACGGGGTGAGGAGTCAGGCATAAAAATGCGACGTATTTTTACCAATATTTATACCCTAGACGGGCTGATTGCTAAGTTATTGCCATGGATCGCCAGCATAACATTTGTGTTGATGGCTGTCGGGTTATATGGGGGCTTATTTATCTCGCCTGCGGATATGGAGCAGGGCGAAACCGTGCGGATTATGTATGTCCACGTGCCTGCGGCCTCAATTGGATTAATCATTTATACCCTGATTGCCTGTTGGGGCTTTGTTTTTTTAGTGTGGCGGGCGAGGGTTGCGGATATGATGATACAGGCAGCTGTTCCTATCGGGGCAATTTATACCCTTTTGGCGCTTATTACCGGTTCTTTATGGGGAAAGCCAATGTGGGGAACTTGGTGGGTTTGGGACGCGCGCTTAACCTCAACCCTTATCCTATTTTTTCTGTATTTAGGTATTCTTATTTTACGCCGTGCCTTTGAGGAATCAGGAAATGGCGGCGCGGGCCGCAGCTTTGCTGGCTATGGTGGGGGGGATCAATATCCCTATTATTAAGTTTTCCGTGGATTGGTGGTATACCTTACATCAGCCTGCCAGTTTGATCCGGTTAGATGGACCCACGATTGATGCAAGTTTCCTGTATCCCTTACTCATCATGATGGCGGCGTTTTTCTGTCTTTTTTTGACCTTATTGATGGTTAGGATCAGGACAATTATTGTATCTAAACGGCTGCAAAACTATCATTTGCGGCATCTTATGGATATTTAAGGTCCCTGCATCAATCGACGAATTTCATATGGACAATGAATGAGGCCCGATGGGATGGATCATCATCCCATCCTCTTTCTTCCAACCAAGAAAAATAATTATTTTGATTGGCTTCTGAATGAAGTATTTCCATTCCTATTTGCTTGATGATCAAGCTGGTCAAATCAATTGCCTTTTTTTGCATCCAGAAGGGGATAAAATTCAACCCCAAAAATGCATGATAATCCTTTTCTTCAAAGCACTGAACCAAAACAACTGCCTGCGGAATTTTTTCTGTTTTGCTGACAAAGTCCGCAAATGATTTCAAGAATTTTTCTAAATAATGTTTTTTATATATATCAGCCATGAAGTTAATGGTATCCCCGGAGGGGGAACGCAAACCATTTTCCCACCGCATGACCGTTACATCCGCATTAATCCCGTTCAAACCGACAACACGGGCGAAAGCCTCGGCACTAAGGCCGAGGCTTCGACGCACTGTTTTGATTTGTTCCGCAGTTAAGGTTCCCACTTATTGGCATCCTGGCATTAATTGAAAGCCAATTCAGAAGGGATAGGAGCCTTACTTCCTAATGTTTCTAGGATTATCTCTTCCCAGACCCTGATTGCGGTTTTTATCCGAAGTTTCATATGATTCCACAGAAGAAGGCTTTTGCTTATGGTGGTTTTGATTACCTTCGTTTGCCTTAGGGCTCGTTTTCGGGTTAGCAGATTGACCATAATCTTTGGAGGTCGAATTTTATTATGACTAAACTCCCTAGAACTTACTTTCTTACCGGGTTCATACGCCGATTCTTCTGGTTTATCAAGCTGTTCGGCAGAAATATTTTGTCCCGTATCACCATTTTCAGTTGGGGCAGATGTATGACTCTTTCCAACTGGTGGTTGGCGATAGTCAAAACCAGCTTTTTTGTCCGGTTTATATCGGCTGGGTGTGTGAGAAGTTTGGGGATCATTAACCGCGGATTTTTTATAAGTGCCTTCTACAGGGCCGGGTTTTTGCTGGCCAGTATTTGATGTCGTATTATACGGGGTTTTGTCAGGGGAAGTGCCAGGGTTGTTGTGACTGTGGTTCTGCTGACCAGGATTGTTTGGTTGTTGTGCAGAAAGGGGCTACCTGGCCGGTTCTGGCTGTGCTTATCATCAGCGCTACTAGGTTGCTGGTAAGTGCTGTTTGATTGATTCTCCTGGCCGCCGGTTGCACCAGTTTTTGGAGCCATGTTTTGTTTTGGCTGAACTTGGCCAGGCTTCAGGGAACCATCAGATTGCCCATGGGCCTGATTAGCTGAGCCTTGGTAAGTTTTATCTGTTTGGTTCGCATCTATTTTAAAATTTTTATTGGTATTATTTTTATTTTCCACGATAAATAGCCTCCTTAGCTATGATTAAATGCCGTGACGGCGAAGCATCAGTCCCGATCTAAAATATGAATCATTTTAGGACAGGAATCTGTTTTTTACGTATATTTTTTAGAATATCTACTGCTTGACCGGGAACTTTGTAGTTGCCAGATCTTTTTAGGCTTGTGTAAGCTTTTATTATTTCCAGATTTATTTGTATCTGTATCTATTAGCTTCCTAGAGTTATCGGCTAATATATTAACAGCGTAGAACATTACAGAGTATGTTAATAATTATTGTTGTCAAGCATAAAAACACATTAGAGTGTTCAGCAATAAAAACAGATGGTGTACCCCGCTTATAAATGTGCTTTTTATCGGGATAGGCGATGTTGTAGAAAATCAACAAAAGTTGGGTTTCGACGAAAATACCAGATAATGAAATAACGGGGTTCAGACTAAAAACCACGACTAATTTATTTTGTGATGAGGCTGGATGTGATTACCAATGAATCGCTAGTCCCTAATTTAGGGTAACAGTATTAGTAATAATAAGCACCGCTAGTTTTTTTGGAGTTTGGTGGAGCCGAGGGGAATCGAACCCCTGACCTTCTCATTGCGAACGAGACGCTCTCCCAACTGAGCTACGACCCCTAATTTCCTTTGGAAATTGGTCTCTCAACCAAGTCCTGAACATAGGGAAAGTATGAAAAAATTCAACAATTATTTTTTGGGGATAAAATTACTGCAAAAATCAATGCAGATGTTTTTCTGCCTTCAGGGCATCAAACAGGTGTATTCGTGACTTATTTGCAACAAAACATTAAATAAACATTGCAATTAGGACGATATTAGGGAAATAATGCTTGCGAAGAGATAAATTCCTTTGAAAACTTTGCAAGTTAATGTAAATATTTAGTAATGTTATTGATAAGATAATGTTTAAAGAATTATTACATCTCAATATACATTTTTGTAAAACTTTAAACCTTAAGAATAGGGGAAAAAATTATGGCTGCTTTTTATTTTACCGCTGTGATATCGATATTGTTAGGGCTTTTAGCTGCGCCTAGTTTATTGGCAGGCCAAAATCCTAAGGCTCAAGAAATGTTAAACAAATTAGTACCGTTTCAAGGTATTTTTGGTATCATGTTGTTTTTTGGGTTTTTTAGGTTGATATTTGATATATTAATGCATTTTGGCACATTTACATATACGCCGATTCTTTTGGTTTCCTACCTGCTTCTTACTTTGGTTCAAGTATTCCTAGGTTTCTTGTTGGGCTTCGGTTTTATCAGCAAAATGACCAGCGGCAACGAGCAAGCACGGGCCAAATCTGAAGCATTGCGTGCGAAATTGGCTGTTTACCAAGGGCCATTGGGCATTGCCTCAATTATCTTGGGTGTTTGGTTTATCATTTACGCAGTGGCTTTATTTGGCTATTAATCCTTAAGATTAATCGTTTAGAATTAGCGATATTAATAAAAAGCGTATCCTACAGAGGGGTACGCTTTTTTATTGGGTACGGTTAGCAAAAGGCTCGTGGTTAATCACAATATTTTTTTGCGGTATCTTTTATGAAAACAATTGCGTTTTTTTAAAGAAAGCCGATAATCCCGGTTGAATTAGGAGAAAGCGGTCACACCGCAATCTTTATCAAGCGCAAATATTGACGGTTAGATCATTATTTTCTTCATTTTCTATTCGAAGGTGTGGGCAATTCCATGGTACATCAGGCTGAAAAATCAAAACAAGATTTGTTGGATCAAGTGATCCAACTGTCAAAAACCCTGCTAAAAACGCCCCAATTGGAAGTGCAGGAGTTTATTAAGCGTTTTTATAGCAATGTGTCCCCCGAAGACTTACTGATTGAAACCCCTGAAAATTTGTGCGGTGCTGCCTTGTCCTTATGGAATTGGGGCGCCTTGCGTGAACCAGGAATTGCCAAGCTGCGCCTATATAACCCAAAACAGCAAGAACATGGTTGGCGAAGCCCGTATTCCATTATTGAAATTGTCAATGATGATATGTCATTTCTGGTCGATTCGGTGGTGCGGGCGCTGCAGCGGCAGGATTTGGCAGTGTATTTGATTATCCATCCGGTATTGCTGGTAAAACGCCAAGCAGGCCAGCGCCAAAAAATGGGCGAAGGCCCGAGTAAAAGTCCGGGTGAAAGTCTGCCGGAATCTTTTATGCAAATTCGCATCAGTGAACAAACATCGCCTGAGCGTATGGCTGAAATCCAGCAATCCATCACCGACGTTTTGAAGGATGTACGACTGGCGGTTGGGGATTGGGCTGCGATGCGGGCGCAAAACCAGGCCATCCAAAAAATGCTTGGCAACATGCCAGCCAAAGATGGTGGAGAATATCAGCAATTCCTGCAATGGTTGGATGATGACCATTTTACTTATTTGGGGATGGCGGAATATAATTTTGGCGCTGCTATCACGTCCTCAATGCCCGCTGCTAAGCGTATCAAAGAATGGGGGATGTTTAAGAATCCTGCTTTCAAACTATATGCGGATCAGGGCTTTCATGATCAATTGCCCCCAGAAATTTCTGAGCTATCTGCTGAAAAAACTTTATTATTGGTCAAGGCGGGCTTCTTTTCAACTGTCCATCGCCATGCGTTGATGGATGTGGTGGTTATCGGTAAATTATCAGCCCAAGGGAAAGTGGAAGGTTGTTACCTGTTGGTGGGGTTATTAACCGCCCAAGCGTACCATAGCAGTTTGAAAGATGTGCCGATTGTAAGAAAGAAGCTGGCAAAAATCATTGAACGCGCTGCTTTCCCTGTTCCCGGCCATAACGCCAAATCGTTCCGCCATATTTTGGAAACATATCCGCGCGATGAGATATTCCAAGCGGATGAAAAGCATATTTATGAAACCGCCCTTGATATTTTACGGCTGCAGGAAAAACAGCGGATTGCCCTTTTTGTCAGGCGTGATGCCTTTAAACGCCTTTTTTATGCCATTGTCTGTTTGCCGAGGGATCGGTATGACAGTGAACTGCGCCAGCAGATTGAAGAGATGCTGGTGAAGGCCTTCAATGGCCAATTGCTAAGCACCAATAGCTATGTGAGTGATGATCCCCAATCCCGCCTGTATCTAATCATTAGGAGCAATCCCGCGGATCAAATCACGATCGATGTGGAGGAGGTGGAGCGCCGCCTGATAGAGACGGGAAGGTCCTGGAAAGCCAGGCTTCGGGATATATTAGTTGAAAAGTTCGGTGGCGAAAAAGCGCCGCGGATGATGCGGCGTTTTGTTGAAGCATTTCCGGCCAGTTACCGCGAACATTTTGATCCACAAACGGCTGCTTCTGATATTACGTTGATTGAACGAAGTTTGTCGGCGCGCGTCTTGACGCTTCATCTTTATCGCCCGGCGGGTACGGATGCCAACCAAATCCATTTGAAAATTTATAGCCCCTCCCAGCAAGTTAGCCTTTCGGATGCCTTGCCGGTTTTGGAGAATATGGGCCTGCGCGTGATCAGTGAAATGTCTTATGTGGTTGAACCGCATGGCGCTGGCAGCAAATTGTGGATTCATGATTTCAGCATGGTCACGGCCTATCATGACCAAGTGGAAATTGATAAAATCCAGTCCAATTTCCAAGATTGTTATTTAAGTATTTGGAACAAGGAAATTGAAAATGATGGGTTTAATGCGTTAGTTCTGCGGGCGTGGTTAAATTGGCGTCAAGTCACTGTATTGAGGGCTTATTGTAAGTATTTGCGGCAAGCGGCCATTCCGTTCAGCCAGCAATATATGGAAGAAACCTTGGTCGCCAATCCTTCCTTGACCGGCAAATTGGTGGTGTTGTTCGAATCGATGTTCACCCCTGATCAAACCTGTGATGCTCAGCTTGTCAACGGTTTGAAACAAGAAATTGAAAAATTGTTGGAAACAGTCACCAACCTTGATCAAGACCGTATTATCCGCCGGTATTTAAATGCCATTTTATCAACGTTGCGGACGAATTTTTTTCAAAAAACTGCAGATCAACACATTAAAAGCTATATTTCTTTTAAACTGAATTCACGCTTAGTTGAAGAATTGCCGCTTCCCTGCCCGATGGTAGAAATATTTGTCTATAGCCCGCGGGTTGAGGGCATCCATTTGCGTGGCGGTAAGGTCGCGCGGGGGGGGATCCGCTGGTCTGACCGCCGCGAAGACTTCCGCACCGAAATTCTAGGACTTCTGAAAGCGCAGATGGTCAAAAATTCAGTGATTGTACCCGTTGGTTCCAAAGGGGGGTTTGTTGTTAAAAACCCACCCGTAACGGGTGGCCGTGACGCCTTCCAACAAGAAGGCATTGAATGCTATAAAATCTTCATTAGCGGTCTTTTGGATATTACGGATAATTTGGTTAAAGATAAGGTGGTGGCGCCAATTGATGTGGTGCGTCGGGATGATGATGACCCTTATTTGGTGGTTGCCGCTGATAAAGGTACGGCAACTTTTTCCGATATCGCCAATAAAGTTTCCCAGCAATATGGTTTTTGGCTGGATGACGCTTTCGCATCTGGCGGCTCTGCTGGTTATGACCATAAGAAGATGGCTATTACGGCCCGCGGTGTTTGGGAAACAGTCAAGCGCCATTTTCGTGAAATGGGTAAGGATATCCAGTCTGAAGATTTCACCTGTGTGGGTGTTGGTGATATGTCGGGTGACGTTTTTGGTAACGGCCTGTTATTATCAAAACATACGCGGCTTTTGGGGGCGTTTAACCATTTACATATTTTTATTGACCCTAATCCTGATCCCGCCACTTCTTGGCAGGAGCGTAAGCGTTTGTTTGATTTGCCCAGATCTGCTTGGACGGATTATAACCCGCAATTCATTTCCCCGGGCGGTGGTGTTTTTGACCGGAAAGCTAAGTCCATCAAATTGTCGCCTGAAATCCGGCAATGTTTCGGATTGAAGAAAGAATTGGCAACACCCAATGAACTCATCCGCCTATTATTGCTCAGCCAGGTGGATTTACTATTTTTGGAGGGATTGGCACCTATGTTAAAGCAAGCGCTGAAAGCCATATTGAAGTTGGTGACCGGGCCAATGATGTGTTGCGGGTTGATGGCGCTGCGTTGCGTTGCCAAGTGGTCGGGGAAGGGGCCAACCTTGGCCTAACCCAATTAGGACGGGTGGAATTTGCCTTAAAGGGTGGGCGTATCAATACGGATGCCTTGGATAACTCCGCGGGTGTTGATTGTTCCGATCATGAAGTGAATATTAAGATCCTGTTAAATGGGATTATGGCCCAAGGTTCCCTGAAGCTTGATCAACGCAATATTCTCCTGGCGAAGATGACGGATGAAGTGGGGCAACTGGTACTCCGCGATAACTATCTGCAAAGCCAGGCTTTAAGTATATCGCAGTATTTGGGATGGATGTCGCTAGACCAGCAGGCACGTTTCATGCGTTCCTTGGAAAAACAAGGGAAATTAGATCGCGCCATTGAATTTTTGCCTGATGATGAAATGCTGCGGCAACGCCAAAGCGCTCAACTGGGTTTAACGCGTCCCGAACTCGCTATTCTACTGGCTTATGCCAAAATGACATTATATGAAGAACTGCTGCCCTCAAGTTTGCCGGATGACCAACAATTGGTGGATGACCTCTATCTATATTTTCCCAAGCCGCTTCAGCAACAATACCGCCAAGGAATTTCAAGTCATCGCTTGCGGCGGGAAATTATCGCAACTGCCGTCACCAATAGTTTGGTCAATAGGGTGGGGCCATCTTTCCTGTATGTTATGAAAGAAAGAACGGGCAAAACCGCACCTGATATTACCCGGGCTTATGCCATTACCCGGGCAACATTCAATCTGCGCCAATTATGGTCTGGCATCGAAGACCTGGACAACAAAGTCAGCGCGGATATCCAGCTGCGGATGTTTATCATCATTAACCGGATGGCGGAAGCTGCGACCTTATGGTTTTTGCAACAAGGCCAGCCTTCCTTAAATATTGCCGACCATTACCAAACCTATTCGCCTGGGTTAACGCTGATATCTCAAAATTTGGAAGATCTTTTAAGTGATCTAGACCGACAAAATTGGTTCAGTAACTCCAAACAAGCCATTGACCAAGGGGTACCAGAAAGCTTGGCCAATGCTATATATGCCTTGGAATATTTGGAAGCAGGGCTGGATATTGTTAGGATAGCCCAGGCTTTAAAGGCCGATGTGATGCATGCGGCAGCTGTTTATTTCCGTGCCGGGGATAAATTGCAATTTGATTGGCTGCGGATGCTGCCATGAAAGTGAATAAGCCAACCCATTGGGAGCGTATGGCGCTAACCGCCTTGTTAGAGGAGCTGGACGCGCAACAAAATGCCATTACAATGTCCATCTTAAAGGATTCGCCTCATCCAAACAGTAAGGATGTAGAACCTTTGATTGAAGATTGGAGCAAAAGCACCAAAGCGCTTGGGATGATACCCAAAGCTTGCTTGATGATTTGCGTAAATCTTCGGCGATTGACTTGGCAAAATTGGTGATTATCAGCCAGCAATTCAAATCATTGTTTAATTGATTTTTTGGCTTGCTGGCCATGCCGAGTTATATTTTCATATTCCTGTAAAGGCGGATGGTTTTGGCTGCAACAAAACGTTCAAAAATCAGTTGGTGTTTTTATGATTGGGCAAATTCTGCCTTCCCGGCAATTATTTCCACCTTTATTTTTAGCACGTATTTTGCAGGTGTGATCGCCCCCGATAAAGAACAGGGGATGGCTTTATGGGGCCAGATGACCAGTGTGGTGGGCATCATTATAGCCATTCTTAGCCCGTTTTTGGGGGCAATTGCGGATTATCAGCAACGCCGCAAATCCCTGCTGTTCTTTTTTACAGTGGTTAACATTGTTGCCACCGCGGGTTTATGGGTTGCCTTACCCGGGCAGCAATATGTGATGATCGCGCTGCTGTTGGCGGGCATTGCCACCATCGGTTTTGAAATTGCCACGGTTTTTTATAATTCCCTATTACCTTCCCTAGTTGCACCCTCCCATATTGGCCGATTATCCGGTTGGGGCTGGGCGCTTGGCTATGCGGGCGGCTTATGCAGTTTGGTGATCTGCCTGCTTTTATTTATCCAACCGGAAAACCCCTTGGGGGGATTGGATAAAGTTAGCTTTGAACATGTGCGGGCCACCAATCTGGTATGTGCCTTATGGGTTTTATTATTTTCAGGGCCTATATTTCTTTTTGTCAAAGAAGAACGCAAAAGACCTGCGGAATCGCTATGGCAGGTTGCAAAGATAGGATTCAAAAATGTTTGGTTATTGATTAGAAAACTGCCGCAATATAAGGAAATAGCCTGGTTCCTACTGGCTAAAATGATTTATATTGATGGCTTGAATACTTTGTTTGCTTTCGGGGCATTTATGCGGCTGGTCAGTTTGGCATGGATATGGCAGAAGTCCTTATTTTTGGTATTTTACTAAATATCACGGCGGGTATTGGTGCTTTCGGCTTTGCTTGGATCGATGATATCTTCGGCTCACGCCTCACCATTATTGTTTCGCTGTTGGCGGTTTTAATCCTGGGGTTTTGCTTGGTTATCATCACCGATAAAATGTGGTTTTATATACTGGGGATGATGATTGGGTTGTTCTTTGGGCCAATCCAATCCGCCAGCCGAACCATGTTGGTGCGGTTATCCCCGCCGGAAATGATCAGTGAGTTTTTTGGCCTTTATTCCTTGGCGGGTAAAGCAACCGCATTTTTGGGGCCAGCTGTGTTAAGCTTTGCCACATTGGCCTTTAACAGCCAACGCGCGGGCATGGCCACTGTTCTGGTCTTTATTTTTGTGGGGCTGGTTTTGATGGCATTAATGCCATTAATAGTTAAGAGAAAACATTGATCTTTTTAACGACCTAATTGTCACTTACCAGGGCAGTTACTACTCAGACCACTTCGACATAAGGCTTCATTCGCCCGCCTTTGTTCTTCCTCACGCCGCCTTTGTTCTTGTAATCGTTTTTCTTCAGCAGCGCGCCGTTCAGCTTCCAGCCGCAAGGTCTCTGCCTCCCGTCGTTGCTGCTCAGGCGTTACCACGATAGCGGGTGTTGTTTGGCTAGGGGATGTTGTTGGGTTCACACGAGGGGTGGTGGATAAGGGTTGGCTGGCAGGCGATGGCGATAGAGGTTCTTCCTTTTTTGGAAAAATAAATTTCCATTGATTTTTAAGTTGATCGAAGAAAGTTTGCGCTTCCTCTACCATCGCTTGGCTTCTCTCAACTTCTTTGACTGCATCTAATAAAGCTTGTTTGGCTATAATCGAGGGTTTTAGAATTGGGCGCTGGACCAGAACCTTAGCTAACAAAGCAGCGATGTCAGCGACCTTAAGAGGTTGATCTTTTCCAGAAGTGCCGGGGAATAAATCAGTCGGCCTACCACTGTTTTGGGGAGTATCGCGCCTAGATCTTAAGCGTTGCATCTGGTATGTCTGGGCTAAAGAAGGGATTTCTTCAATCTTGGCATCCTTAAACGCTTCGATATAAACCCTGCCTTATTCAGGATGGAAAGGGTTTGTTGATGATATTGCTCTGCTATGGTTTTTAATCTTAATATAGCTCTTTCAACCTGGTCAATCCGTTGCTGGGGGATAATATATCCTGCATAAACAGCAACCACTATCAAAAACGAGGCAATCCCGCCCCAGAAAAACGCATCTTTTTTATGCCATTTTTTGGCTTTGGTAGAAACAGGTTTGGAGGCAAGCAAGTTATTGTATTGTGGCCTTAATTGCATGGCTAATACTCCGGCTGCAGTTTAATGAGATCACGGCGCACAACCCGTCCCCGTTGGATCACAGCAACGGCCATATTTGGCTCGGCCAGTAAGGTATTAATCTCATCAGGGGCGATTAAACGATGGGCCTTAAAACTCAATTCGGGGGCAGAGTAGTAGAAGTTATCTAACCCTTCATCCCGCATGACCAAATTTTTTAACCTGCTTCGGTCTTGATTGACGGTATTAATCGCCCGCCATAACCCAACTGCCCAGGATAACCTTGGCGCATTTGCTTTTAGGGCGCGACCATAGCGTGTGGCTCGCGTATGTTTGTCGGTGCCACTATGCATATAGCGCCCGATGTCCGCGGCTGCATCGGCAATGCCTTTAAAACGGTCAATGGCCGCTTTCCATATTTCGCCCACCCGTTCGGATAAATAATCGTTACTGTCCTTGGTTTTGGCAGGCAACGATATCAGGTTATTAAAATTACCTAAAAGTTGCAACGCCCCTTCTTCGTTAAGCCTTTTATATAAACCATCTATATTTTGGGTGGCATAGCAAACAGATAACCCTAAGCTTCGGGCAATTGGCAGCATCGATAAATCATTCTCACTAACCAAATTTTGCACTTCATCAGCAACCAGCAGGACACGTTTTTGCCCCACTTGTTTCTGCCATTGATCGCCGCGTTTTTTGATTGCATCATAAAGACGGCGTAAGGCAAACATGCTGATCAACTGGCCGCCCCGGCCGTAAAGGGCTTCAGGCAATAATAATCCGATTTTGGCGCCGGTTAGGCATTCTTCTACCCTGGCACCCTTGGGGTTCCTAATCCACCCCTAATTTTTCATGGCACGTTAGGTTAGATAACCACAACCGAACCATATTAATAATGCTTTCCCGGGTCTTTTCAGCCATGGCAGCCAATTCAATAATAAAATAGCTGGCTGATGACAATTGCCGTTGGGGGGAATGATCCGTAATTGCTTGTTTTAAGGCTTCAGCCCTGAAATCTGGATCAACTATTAATTGTTGGATATTGGGTAAAGTATAATCTTTCTGGGAAGCTTCAAGAATGATGGCCGCATGACGGATCATTTGAACGCCCGCATCAATCCAGTATCGTTCCCCGCTATCTTTTTCATATAAGGCGTTAATTGTTTCAGCGACAGCATCTGGGTTTAGTTGTTCGATAGGATTAAAAGGTAAATGTTCCGGGCTAATTAGTTGGTACCCTTGCCGGTGCGACAGCTCTAGCGGTAAGCTGCCCTTCCCGTCCAATACCAGCAATCCCACCTGCTCATGTTCCAGCCACTGCCTGACCAAGGGGCGAATAACGCCGCTGGTTTTACCCGTGCCAGTTGCCCCCAATACGCCCAGATGTGTTGATAGGTCGTGTAAAGATAAGGCAAAAGGTAATCCGGCTTCACTTGGCGCCAGGGGGTCACGCCGTTGCGACAACAACCCAGTTGTTTGGCCAAGTTTAATTAAAGGGGTTTTATCCCGGATGGCTTCTTCAATTTGCTGTGTCCTGGCGGCTTCTAAACTTTTAAAATAATCCCGGCCAGCCGCTTCGATTAATTGCTCTGTTCCAGCGTCTTTAACGGCGTCTTCCAACATTTGCGCCCGTTGACGCAAGGGGGAGGGCAGCCTTGTTTCTTGAATCAGTATTAAGACAATGACCAGGCCGTTACCAACCAAGGTTGATAGGTAAGAGAAACAAGACCAAACATGGCAGGCACATAACTTGCCAGTAAGATGATGGTGGCTATAATCAGGCGGATTTTGGTTAAAGCAAATATAGCAAAAATCCACCCGAACAGCAGCAAAGCCATGATAATACTGACGGTTTGCGACATAACACCCACCACAAACCACATGGATAATCCAGCCGATATGGTCAGGTTGCTGAGTTCGCTGATTTGTTCATCAACACTTGAAAATTCAAGATCAGCGGCCAATATTTGGCCGGCAGTCGCATCGCCATCACGGTCAACAGCCAGAACCCGGAAGCGGTCTTTTAGGTCAGGCGGCGTTTCCTCAGGGCAGGCTCTTAAAACAGTTCTTTCAATTAATTTTTCAACGGCATCAACTTCCTCTGGTAACACCAGGCGGCAGCAAAACCTTCGCCAGCCAAAGCTGCCCATAAAAATGGTGGATAAAATAAATAACAAACCCACCGACCACCAGAACCCCATTAAAAATGGTTCTGGATCAGCATCTAGCCTAACCCCCCAATGGATACTCGAAACCTCTATTAACAATAAAAACAATATTATCGGCAACATTACCCAATTGCGCCAATTATGCATACGTTCGGCTGCAAAATGGCCAATATTGGATAAATATAGTTTTTGGGCGGCCCATTCTTGAGGGTTTGTTGATAAGCCCTCATTTTCCTTATCCGTGTCCTTGACCCAGTGAATCCGTGGATCGATATCATTTTGCCATTTTTCTGCAATAGCCATTCGGACAGATTTTTGACGGTATTCACGCAATTTTTCGCGAATATAAAGAATTGGATCATCCCGGAACCGCATAACATTCCTCCCTGAACGAATAAGGGTTACCCCAATTGGCTAAATTTTTTTATAAGGGATATGGCGGTGAATACTAGAACGGGTTGTTTATGTCCATTGCCCGCATCCCAAATTTTTGACCTTAGATAATAAAACGCCTTAACAAAATCATGCTAAACAAATATAAACTTATTTGACAAGGTTTTTTTACTGCGATTATATCAATGAAGTGAATAAACAAGTTCACCAGGGTACTACTTAGGCAAGTTTTTCAACGGACACTGAGGAAGCAACCTGTTTTTTGAATGAATTAAAATATTTAGGGGAGGAATTTCTAATGAAAAAATATGTCTTTCGGTGCTTTATTAAGCCTATCTGGCTGTGAAGCCTTGAATACGGTTGGGTCAACTCTTGGCTTGGTTTCATCCACGGCAAATGTGGTTGATACCTTTACCGATGCCGACAATCAAAAGGCGGAAAGGTTCCGTTTTAAAGGGGAAAGCTATAATATCCTTTATAAAAAGCAGGATGAGTTCCAGATTGTTAAAGTTTGGCCGAATTTTAGCAAAGGTTATCAAGCAACAGACTTGGCAAAATCAAATGCCGAAGCGGTCGCCAAAACCTATTTATCTTATAGTATTTGTAAAAACAAACCGGTTCAGGTTCTGCAATTAACGGAAAGCGATAAGTTTTTAAATGCCGATGGCTATGAGATAACCAAATATATCATGGCTGCCACCTGTAAATAGCCTGCTGTTCTAAATATTTAGGTTGGATTTTATAATCATTGAGGATAAGCCGGTTAATGACCGAGGCTGTCGGGTGGATTTTATATTAAAAAGGGAGGGAGACATGGAATTAGTAACAGCCGATAAAAACACTGTAACCATTAAGATGAATTGGAAGGATGAGTTTGCTCATATTTTTGCGATTTTTCTAGCTGTTATCCAAGAATACAAAAATATTGATCGAGAAATTCATAATATGAGTAAAGAAGAAGTCAAAAAAATAATAGTTAGTTTAGAAACCATAAGTGATCAGTGTATGCATTTATTAAGAGAATAGCTTTTTGAGAACTCACTAAATGACAAATAATCTTTATAGATTGCACGATGTTTTACCTCCTCTTGTGCAACATAACATGAAGCATATAGATCAATTTAAAGATCCCACTTTGGGAAAACCAATTCTTATCAATAATTCTCAGGATATGAAAGGCCACATAGTTAAAACTTTATTTCACCCCGGAACAAAATCTTTTGCAGGTGCAGATAATCGAGATTTTTTTTCAATCCCTGTATTAAACACGATGGTGATTATTAACTCGGGCAAAGATAAAAATGGAAACATGTTAGGAGTTACCGCCTACAGGCCTGAAAGAAAGGAAGCCTATCTAATTGGCTCTCAAAGAAGAGAGCAGAAGTTAGGTCGAAAGGCCACTCTTTCAAAAAGACGGTATTTTGGCATTGCAGCCGGATATTGCCCGGGAACATTTAGACCAGCAAAAACAGTCTCCTGAAGCTAAAGTTGCGGCAGACAAAATTGCTGGGGAGAATGATCAACAAAAAGGCCAGGATAAGGCAGTTTCAGCTCATAAAACCCCGGAAGCATCAGTCAATAAGGGGCAGGAAAAATCACCCGATTCCCAGCAACAAAGGCCTGCCCAAGGAAAAAATGTTCCCCAACAAGCGGAAATAAAAAAAACAGAAACCCAGAAACCCGCGGCAGGCAAGCCTGAATCCGCTGAACAACCAAAACAACCGGCCCAACATAAACCTACCATTGATCAATCAGCGGCCCAGAAAAGCCAGCAAGATAAAATGGTTGCAGCATCAGGTGGGGGTGAGGCGAAAACATCTGCTTCCTCTCAACAAAATACTGCGGAAGGGCAGGGTAAAGCTACCCAGCCTCAGGTTAGCAAGCCTGAAACTGTTAATCAATCAAAGCAACAAGAATCAGGCAAAGGGCAGATTGCTGGAGAAAAAGCAACCCATCAACCATCAGAGGCAAAAAATTCCCCAACAGGTGAACCAAGTAAACCCGATCAACAGGTAGCGTTACAGCCATCCAGCGAGGCTAAAACAAATCAAGCTGCTGTAAGCCAAAATCAAGCCACGCAACCAGCGGGCCGGTCAGAAGCCTTGCAAAAAATCTATGACCGCCAGCAACCAAACCAGTCGGAACGAACGGCATCAACCCAGTCAGCAGCGGAACAAAAAACAGGGCCTGAAAATCAACAGGATCAGCAATCTGCCCGCGTTGGGAATAAGGATCAGGCAGCTGTAAAAGACCAATCTAGTCAGCCGGATCAGCAGGTAACTCAACAAAAAACGGATGCCGCTTCCCCCAAAGAAAATACCCAGCAGCTATCGCCAGCCCAGCAACCACAATCCGTAAAAGCGGAGGAAGGTAAAGCGGAGAAGCAAGAACAATCAGGCCAATCACAAGCTTTACAAGATATGTATCAACGGCAAGAGCAACAACAAGCTCAGGCAACGGAAGCCCCCCAACAACAATCATCGGCTCCAGAAATGGGCTAAAAGGAGAAAGCGGCGTATATTTTAAGACCTGCGCTGCTAAGCTTAGCCCCCTTACTTTTTTGGTGTTTTTGCTTGTATGAGTGCCTTTGCTTCACCAGCAACCTCAAGCTGCCCATATTAAAGGGTGAGTGGGGCAGTTACGTTTCGGTTTGGCGGATAAATAAGGCTTTATTGTCCTATTTATGTTTTTAAAAGGGATTTTAAAATTGAATGGCAAGCAAATAAAGAGACTATCAGGCAGTTATTGGGATGATAATCTGCATTAGCAGAAGCTTTAATTATACACTCTTCGTTAACGCCCATTTGATGGTGATTTCAGGATTGGTGGGTAAATTGGTGATGACCAATTGCTGGCTTTTTTCCAAGGTGCCGTCCTTGCCCAAATAAACGCTTTCCTCGGCAATCACGTCACCCGTGGTGGTACGCAGGTGCCAAATTTGCCCGCTTGGCAATTGCAATACTGCCTGTTGCTGGGCGGATTCTATATGGACAGCAACAGCGGGGTGCAAGTGGAACCGCACCACAAGCTTATGCCCGCCCGCGCTTTTAACGCTGTCTTCGCCCCGCAGATCAAAGCCATGATTGGCCAAATACAGGCGACGGGTATGAATGGCCCCAAACATTTTTTTATAGCCGTCATGGACGGCCTCGAGCCAGATATTGCCGTTTTCTTCTTGGCGCTGGCACTGGACCGAATTTGGTCCTTTGATCACGCCGCCTTTTTTGCCCAAAAAGCAGGAATTGGTGTCTGCGATGACCAGGGTGGAATGGGCGGCGGTCGAACGTTGCACATCCTGCCAGGCGGAGGCCGGATGATGGCCGCAATTGACAATCATTGGCTCGAAACCCACCGCTAACTCAAAACTTAAAGCGCCCGCATGCATATCATGGTCATAGGGAGGTGGCGGTAAAACGCCGGTATCCAAGATCAATACGGTTTGATTGGCTTCCAGCCTGCAATAGCCACCCATATGCGCTTGTTGGATCGCCGGTAGTTCTTGGGGATTAAGGCCGGTCGCTGCTAAAATCTGCCTAACCAACCGGGGGTCTTCATGGGTACTGCCGTTAAAGGATGGCAGCCCGCCATCCGGTTGTTGTAAATAAAAAGTTGCTGCTGCTAACTTCGTAAGGGATTCTTGCCAAGATAAAGGAACATCCTGGTTGTTATCGGCAAAGGCAGCGCATAGATCGATCAAATCTTCGAGGACATATAATTGATGCGAGGGGCAGCGTTCGATATATCCGTCAGCATGCAAGATTTGCCTGCTTAATTCTTCCTCAAATAAGCGGAAAAAGTAACGGGGGGTGTCCAGCTGCTCATTCAGCAACAGCCAGCCCCGCAGCAAAGTTTTGATGGAGCGCAATAGCTGATAGCCGAATAAATTTCCAGGCAAACATCTTTTTAAATGGATCCAATGCCTTTTTATCTGCAACATAAAAACCGCTAAAAACTCAGGATCATTCTCCCTAGAAAACCAACTTAGGCAATTGATCCATTCATTCAACCGCTCTGCCGCCACAGAGGGCTCCCAGGCAATTCCCTTGATATGCTGGTAATGGTGCAGCCAGTCGCTGATCACTTGCTTGCTAAAACTATAGGCGGGTTGACCGTCAACCGCCTTGATATCGCGTAACCAACGAAAACCATGGAAATCACGCCAGAAATAATCAGGAACAGCAGGATCGTTCCAAAGATTTTGGTAAGCAATTTTAAGCGAACCGCATGAGAAAGTACCCGCGAGTATTTCTGAGCCTTTCTGGGGATCTCCAGGCCACAAATCACGGAAAGAAGCACTGACTGTAAGATTGGCTTGAGTTGGCAATGTCCAGCGGTAAAAAGGGGTGTAGCGGTACAGATTTTTAAGGGAGTTTAAACTACGCCGCCATACCAACCAAAGTGGCAGGCGGCGGCTGGTTAGGAAACGGGGGGTCAGTTCCCATACATGCTGTAGCCATTGTTTACTCATATCACAAAAACCTTAAGGATTGCGTAATTGTTGAATATTTTGTTTGTACTGGCTGGATGGTCCGCGGAATATGGATGTGCCAGCAACCAGGCGGTTGGCACCTGCTTGGATCACGGCGGCAGCTGTTTTGTTGTTAACGCCGCCATCCACTTGGATATCAATCAAACGCTTGGGCGAGCGATGATTTAACAATTGCCGTAATTGCCGGATTTTTTCCAGCTGTTCCGGGATAAATTCTTGGCCGCCGAAACCGGGGTTGACGCTCATCACCAATACCACGTCAATATCTGGGATAATCCAGTCCAGGGTGTTTAAGGGGGTTGATGGGTTTAAGGCGATGCCCGCTTTTTTCCCCAAACGGCGAATTTTCTGCAAGGAACGATGGCAATGAGGGCCTGATTCGGGATGGATGATCAAACTATCTGCACCAGCTGCTGCAAATTCCTCTAAGTAAGGGTCAACCGGCGTGATCATTAAATGCACATCAAAGAATAACTGGCTGTGGGGGCGAAGCGCCCGGATAATGCTGGGGCCCATGGTGATACTGGGGACAAAATGCCCGTCCATGACATCCCAATGGATAAAATCCGCGCCCGCGGCTTCAATTGCCTTAACCTCTTCCCCCAATTTGGCGAAATCTGCGGCCAGTAAAGAAGGGCCTATTTGTACCACCATCATAAAATCCTTTGGCAAATGTGAAAATCACTATAATTATGGCGTGCATACATCTTTCCAGTTTCGAATCCTACGGTCAAGAAGGTCTGATTAATGACATTATATATTTCGTTTTTATACACAATCATTGTTTTGATCTGGGGTACTTCCTGGTTTGGCATTAAAATGCAATTAGGTATCGTGGCACCGGAAGTATCGGTTGTATACCGGTTCCTGATCGCCAGCGTTATTTTGGGAATATTCTGTGTGGTTACCAAAAGGCGGTTGAAATTCTCAAAACGCGACCATGTATTTTTGGTTTTGCAGGGGCTTTTTCAATTTTCCTTAAACTATCAATTCTTTTATGCGGCTACCCAAAAATTGCCCAGTAGTTGGTTGGTTTCCCTGGCTCTGTCAGTTATCGTAGGGGTCAATATTGTCAATATGGCCATTTTCTTCCACCAGCCTATTCAAGCGAAAACCGTCATAGCATCTTTGATCGGGTTGACGGGGCTAACGCTTGTGTTTTGGCCGGAAATCATGAAGGTGAATGCCACTGCTGAAATTTGGATTGGTTTTGCTTTGTCTCTGCTTGGCACCATCTGTGCTTCTTTAGGCACCATGGTGGCGGTGCGTCATCATAAGGTGGGGGTCCCCATTATATCCTCAACTTTATGGGGAATGATGTATGGCACTTTATTTTCAGCCTTATTTGTCGTTGTAAAAGGAACGCCAATCACAATGGATTGGTCGGCTCGCTATCTTTCCTCCATGATGTACCTGTCTATTTTTGCAACCATTATTGGTTTTGCCACGTATTTTTCCCTCATTCAAAAAATAGGGGCCGATAAAGCAGCTTATTCAAGCCTTCTATATCCGTTAGTGGCGTTGGTAATTTCAACAATATATGAACAATATCATTGGTCATTGCTGGTTATTATCGGGGTGATCTTGGTTTTGGCAGGGAATGTGATGATTCTTTATAAACCGCGGCGCAGCTAAGCCTAGTGTTTGGCTAAATCCTCAAGGATCGGGCAGGAGGGTTTGTGATCCCCCTTACAGCAATTCACGAGTTTCTGTAAAGCCTGGGCAATCGATTGCAGGTGGGTGATTTGCTGATTGATTTCGCTGATATGGGTTTGGGCAATATCGTGAACTTCCCGGCTGGAGCGGTTTGAATCTTGCCATAAAGCCAACAATTTTTTAATAGTGGTTAAGGGGAAATTCAGATTTCTGGCGCGGTGGATGAACGTTAGATTATGGATATCATCTGCGCTGTACAACCGGTAATCTTTTGGGGAACGGGCAATGGTGCCGAGTAGTCCCAGCCCTTCGTAATTCCTGATCATTTTGCTGGTTAAGCCGCTTAATTTGGCGGCTTCATGAATTTTATACATGATGAGCGCCTTTCTCTTCTAGGGGAATTTGAGGCAATAGGGTAGATAAGTTTTGAATCAAGGCTGAAGCTGGTTTCCAGCGGTAAAGAAACAGGGCATTGGTAATCACGCTCACGCTGCTGAAAGCCATGGCCATCCCAGCAATCATCGGGCTTAAAAGTCCTGAGGCTGCCAAAACAATCCCAACCATATTATAAATAAACGCCCAAAACAGGTTTTGCCATATTTTTCGTTGGGTTAATAAAGCGAGCTTCAAAATATCCGCCACCAAAATGGGATTGCGGTTCAGCAGGGTAATATCCGCCGTGTTCATAGCCACATCACTGCCTCCCGAGATAGCAATGCTTAAATCCGCCTTGGCCAGGGCTGGCGCATCATTGACCCCGTCACCCACCATCGCCACGGCCCCATATTGTTGCCGCATTTCTTGTAAGAACGCAGCTTTTTCTTCCGGTAAGACACGACCCTTAGCAATCGATATACCAAGTTTCTTGGCTGTTAAGGCGACAATGGACGGGTTGTCACCACTGATCAAGGCGGTGATAATGCCTTGTGTTTGTAAAGTTTGGATGGCTTGGGCGGCGGTAGGCCGCAACTGGTCTTGGAATGCCATAAAGCCGATGATTTTCTTTTCTGGCAATAGTTGCCCTAACCAAGAAATGGTATGGCCTTGTTGCTCAAGGGCAAGCGCCTCCGCTTTCAATGCGCCTGTATCTAGGCCATATTCGGATAACAGTTTCTCCGTTCCGAGAACAAATTGCGATTGGCCAAAATTCGCGAGCAATCCTTTACCAATTTTTTGTTCAACTACCGGATCACTGCCGGATAAGGGGGATAGGGGATTGTTTTTTACCCAGGTCATGACCGCTTGCGCCAAGGGATGGGTGCTGCTTTTTTGGATATGGTAAACAATATCCATCATGGTTGGAACGGTTGCACCTGCATTTGGGGTGATTTGGGTGATGGAGGGCAATCCCTCCGTCAGGGTTCCGGTTTTATCAAAAATCACCACCTTGATCTTTTTGGCTTGTTCCAGGCTGTGGGCATTTTTGACCAAGATTCCATATTTAGCGCCAATCCCTAAACCTGCGGTAAGGGCGGTTGGGGTTGCCAACCCCAAGGCACAGGGGCAAGCAATCACCAACACGGCAATGGCATGCAAAATTGCTAAGCCAGCATCTTGCCCAAAAACGTACCATCCTAAAAAAGTTAGGAAGGCAATGCCCAGGACGATTGGCACAAAAATGGCGCTGATCTTATCAACCAGCCGTTGAATAGGTGGTTTTTCCATTTGGGCCTGCTGCACATAATGGATCATTCGCGATAAAAAGCCGCTATTTTTACTGGCTGAAACCTCAACCTCAATTAACCCACCCATATTGGTTGAGCCACCAATGACTTGATCGCCCGCTTTTTCGCAACCGGCAGGCTTTCACCCGTGATAGAAGATTCATCAATCGTGGTTTCGCCCTTGATCAACACCCCGTCGGCGGGAACGCGCTCAAATGCCCGTACCACAATTTTGTCTTGGGGCTGCAAATCGTCGGGTGATATTTCAACCAATTGGCCGTCCAGGAACTGATAAGCGTGCTGTGGCCATAGGTTCATTAAGGCATGGACGGAGCGGTTGGTTTGCCGCAACGCCCGTTGCTCAAACCTTTTCCCTAATAAGACCAGGGCAATCACTACTGCTGAACTTTCGAAATAAGAACCCATCGTCGATAAAGACGGGGTAAAAAATAACACTAAACTTAAAACATAAGCCGCGGTTGTGCCGATGGTTACCAATGTATCCATCGTGCTATGACCCGCCCGCAAAGCCCGCCAACTGTCCCGGTAAAAGGGATAACCGCCAAAGAACTGCACCAAACTGGCGAGCAACAATTGCATCCACAGGGGTAGATGAATATGGACACCCCATAATTCCCCCATCATCGGGATGGTCAGGATCAAAGCGCTCCCTAACGATAAAAACAGTCGCGAATCTGGAATGTCCCAAAACAATAGCTTGCGGCGAGTTTTTCCTAATTCTTCAGGCTTGTTTAGTATCTCCAAATGCTGCTGATGAGGGGAGGGTGAGGTTGGCCCGTGGGAACCAGCCGCCTGGTGGGCAATGGACGATTCGGGGGTGATGGATTGCGGCGGATAACCTATTTTCTCAAGGGCTTTTGCCAATGTTGTTGGTGAAACCAGTTGCGGAATATAGGTTATCTGTAATTGATGGGTGGCGAGATGAGCGGTGGCATCAATCACGCCGGGGGTTTGACCAAGAGTTTGCTCGATTTGCTGGGTGTCCCTCACACTGCTGATATTGGCAATATGCCAATCAAGAGGCGATTGGGGAACCCGGTAACCTGCTTTATTAACCGCCTCTACCAGCGGTTTAAGCGCCACGGCCTTACTGGCCTTGATGAAAGCCTGTTGGTTACTTAAATGAACAGCTACATCCCCAACCGAGGCTACTTTTTTCAAGGCATTTTCCACCCGGCTGACGCAGGAACCACAGGTCATGCCTTCTATCGGTAAAATAACATCATGGGTTGGATTAGGCATTTTTAAACCCTTTATCAATAAAGAAAAAATATAGGGATAGGTGCTTTATCTTCTACATAAGCTTTCCCCATGGGGGAAGGTCAAGGATATTCCGCACAAAAAATAAATTTTTTGCTGCCAAACCCTGATTACCCCAAGTTTCGCTATCATAGGGCCGTAAATATTTGCTATTGACCTTGCCATGAGGGGAGGTTGTACAATCTGCTTTTAAAATTATAATTCTTACAGATAAGTACCATCATTTAACGTAAGGGATAAATAATCATGATCACACTTAAAATACCCACTATCCATTGCGGGTCCTGCGCCAATGTTATCCGTCAAATTATCCAGCAGCATCAGCCGGATGCTTCGGTCACGGTTGATGTGCAAAAGCAGACCGCAACCATCAATACCCTGGCCAAGCAATTACCACCGGCGTTACTTCCGGCCTTAAAACAGGCGGGGTATGAGGCGAAAATTGCTTAATTGCTGCCAATAATAGAAAGGGTAAGGAAATGATGATTACGCGGCGGCAACTTATCAAGACAACGATAGCTGGCACAGCAATTAGCATTTTGCCCAGATCATTATTATGGGCAGAGGAAAGTAAGCCCATCCAGCTGAAAGCGATTAGCAAAATTATTGAAATCAACAAAAAACCTGCAAAAATTTTTACGTTGGAATCAAATATTCCTTATCCTTTCACCCTTGCGGCTCCGGGACGTTTCTATGTGCGGTTAACCAATAAACTGGCTGATCACACCCTGATCCATTGGCACGGCTTAACCCCACCCCCTCATCTAGATGGGGTGCCGGAATTATCCCAAGCAGCCCTCAAGCCGGACCAGTCTTTCTTATATGATTTTCCACTGGATGAACCGGGCACTCATTGGATGCATTCGCATTTTGGTATGCAGGAACAGAAATTGTTGGCCGCTCCCTTAATTATCCAACCCCAACAAACCAATCCTGCGTACCGTGAAGTTATCTTGTTTTTGCAGGATTTTATTTTTGCTGAAACGGAGGAAATTTATCAGAAATTGCGGGGAAACATAGAAGGACCGTATGTCCATCATCAGGGTATGAATATGGGCGTATCCATGGCCCATCTCCATGATTTGGAGCCCGATGCATTTTTGGCCAACCAACGTACCCTGGATGATCCGGAAGTGGTGATACTGGAAAATGGCGAAACCATTCGCTTGCGGGTGATTAATGCCGCGGCCACCACCAATTTCTTGCTGGATTTAGGGGGTTTACATGCCTCGGTTATTGCGGTTGATGGCATGGATATAAAGCCCGTATCCCTTTCGGTCATCGATTTAGCGATTGCTCAACGCTTGGATATTTTGGTTTCTGTTCCCAAACATGGCGGTGTTTTTCCAATTCTTGCAAAGCGGGAAGGGGAAAAACAACAAACTGGCTTGATTTTAGCCACCAAAGGCCAATCCATTGCTAAAATTAGCACCCAAGCGACTGTGGCAGCACGACCCGTGGGGACGGGTTTTGAACAGCGGTTGCAGGCTTTAAAACCCCTGCCCAACAGAAAAATTGATCGGGATATAAAAGTGCTGCTGGGGGAAGATCACAATTATCAATGGAGTATTTATGAGGAGGGGAAACCTGATCAACCGATTCAAGTGAAATTGGGGCAAAGGGTGCGGATGCAAATCACCAATAAAACCAGCATGGGTCATCCCATTCATTTACATGGCCACCGGTTTCAGGTAACTCAGATCAATAACAAAAATGTAGCTGGTGCGGTACGGGATACGCTGTGGATACCGGTAGGCGGGCGTGCAAATATTATTTTGACGCCAATAATTTTGGCAAATGGGCATTCCATTGCCACCATCTCTATCACATGATGGCGGGGATGATGACGACCTTGGTGTATGAGGGGGCGTAAGATTGTTTAGTTGTCTGGCCATCCTCATCGCCTATCACTTAATCTTAAAACCAAAAAATGTAGGGCAGGCAGTTTCTATGCTGAAAGCTGGCGGACGGGGGGAGATTTGAACTCCCGATACCCTTACGAGTATGCCGCATTTCGAGTGCGGTGCATTCAGCCGCTCTGCCACCCGTCCTTACACGCATGCATCATGCCAGCTTGAATTTGAGAAATAAAGATAAAAAATCAGCCCTGTGCTGCCCCCAATGATTTTTAGTGACCTTTTATAAGAATAATCATTGGCCATCAATCTCTAACAATTAAAATCCTTCACTAACCTTAAAATATTTGATATACTGAAAGATTGGAAAAAATAAGGTTCCCTAAAGCGGGGAAAAAGAATGGAGAGAACAATATGTCAAAAAAGAACAATGGTTTTTTCCGAACACTGGCCAAATATTATTATCTGTATGTCATCATTAAAAAGTTCCGGGAAATTTTGAAAAACCGGGAATGCAAGGCCGATAAAAACCAAGAAAATAGCCTAAGCTTCAAGGAAAAGGTACGAATTATTTATATAGCAGTAGGCATCATTTTAATTGTTGCTAAGTTATTGCGTTCTGACAAAACCGGCAACAATCAACCAGCAAACCAATAAATGATAGAAAAGGGCATATCATGAAAAATTCTAAAATCATATCAATTTTGGCTTCTGCCGTTTCAGTGGGGGCAATTGCGGCCGGTGCCTTCATGTTTTGGAAAAAGAAAAGCCAAAAAGAAAAAAGCCATTTGAAGCACCCTTCCGCGGATAGCAAAACGACCGATCATGAGCGACAGGATGAGGGGGCTGAAAAAGCCAACGAGCATTCAAAATCTTCTTCTAAAGGGGGGGGGGGTGGTAAAAATCTTCTCATCAGCCAGCCTCACATCACGAGGAAAAAGAAGAGAAGAAGGCCAACCACGGAAAAACAGCAAAAAAAGGATAGGAATATCTTGGAGGAGGAGGGTAGAAGGCCAATTTTTGCACGTTATGTCGTTTGTTTATATAGATTGTCATAAGGTGGTGTTTGGGGGCATTTGGTTCTGCCACTCTTCGTTCAGCCAGTCTTTTTCTTTCTTTCATCTGTTTTGCTGGTAGCCATTCCAAGAATAACGAGTTTACAAACAATACAGGCATGCATCCGTGAAAAACAAAAGTCATTTTATTGGTACATTGGTTGTGCTGCTGCTGGTGGTTGTTTTTGTTATTGTTCTGGCTCTTTTATTTGGAGGGGCTTTTTTACTTTACCAACAAATCAATAAAATGTTTGGGCGATTGAAAAGACAATTTTTTTTCGTCATCCTGTCTTTTATCATCTTACTCGCTGCTTTTATTGTCCTTATCCAGCGATTAACGGCTTAAAGCCAAAATTTTTTAAAGCGAATAGAAGCAAGTTTTACAAGCATTTTTGATTGTCTTCATTACATTCCCAGCATTAGCTGAGGTTAAAATTTCTATGACGGATTGTGGATCTAAAATTATCAAGTTAATTTTTGGAAAAAAATAGCTATAATGTGCTTAGGAATTTATCAAAAACTGATTTTAATTTTCTTCAGGAGAAGAATAGTGAAACTATCGAATGCTTTAACAGCTATGTCACCTATTTTATTAGTCAGTCAAACTGTGCAACAACCTGCTTTTGTCGATGGCCCAGATCTATAGAACAGCCAGGGTTATCCTTCGCTGTTTTTCTGTAAACCAGTTGATCAGGCTTTCTGCCAATAATAAAACAACCAAAACTAAATTTAGTTTTAACTGGTTTAAACCAGAATCTGCTGCTGTGCTTCTTGTAAGGCGCCTGGTATAGGGGGATAGGGTAGAATGAGATATTCCGGGTAAAATAGAGTTGTTGATAGGCAAATAAATGGTGCGGTAAAAAAAACAAAAGTAATTTCATTGGCACATTAATTGCGCTGCTGCAGGCGGATTTTTTTATAACCCTATGGCATTGGCGGGTTTCAGAAAGTTTCATGAGTTTTTATAATAATCCTTATAAGAAACTATAGTCAGTCAAACCACAGAAAATAGCTGTCATTTGTGAAAAGCTTCTGGAAGTTTAAACCTTAACATTTTTCCAGGAGAAGAATGATGAAACTATCTAATGCTTTAACGGCAATATCTTGTATCTTACTGCTAAGCCAAACTATGCAACAACCTGCTTTTGCGGGTTATAACCCTGAAGATCCACAAGGCCCGACAGATCCGCAAGGTCCAAACGATCCGCAAGAACCCAATAATCCGGGGCCAGATTCAGGCAAGGCAGACCCGGTTAATCCATCTTTTGATCCCGTAGGTAGTGGGGATAGGAACCCAGGTGAGCAATGGGGGCGTAATGGCGGCGGCGATATGCCATTCGACCTGCGGTTGGGATATCAAGGATTGGTTTTGTTGGATTCATGTACAGGTGAAGACGTGATCACAAAAAATATTTGTGTGGTACAGCCGAATGTGGCTTCACTGCCAACGGAATAAAGGCCTAATCACTAGAAATGAAAACAGCCAAGGAATTGCCTTGGCTGTTTTTCTGAAAAACTGTTTTAATCAACTTCAAGGCCAACATTTTGCCTTAACAAAACTCTCCAGCCGATAAGTCACATCAATCGATGGTATTTTTAAAGGTAATTCTAAGTGTGCCAGAAACAAAAAAGCCTAAGGCAGGCTTTACAATCTTAAACCTCATTACTCTTTAGGCCAGCTGGTCCTTGGAACCCGATCGCCTATCCCTTCAATATAAAACTCTTGATCTAACTGCATATCGGATTTGAAAACATATCCTTGCAATTTCCACATTTGAACGGCACCAGCATAAGTCGTCCAAGGGAAAATCCAATATTTGGCTTTGGCAAAATCTTCGGGTGTTTCAAGCAATTTGCCATTGCCATCGTAAAATACCACAGAGTCTCTGACAACTTCTGTTTGATAAAGTTCTAATTTATCATTCTTTAAAACAGCAATAACTTCGTCCTCTGCAGTTAAGCCTTGAGCATAAAGCTCATTTTCTGCTGCTTTCTCTGCAGGCGTTTGAGCTGCCGCCATGTTTGTAGAGACAAATAAAAGGGTAATACCAATGATCCACTGACGCATCGTAAAATTCCTTTAATGGGCGGTAATATAAAATCTTACATTGATGTATATAGCATTATTGAACTCGGCGCTATATTTTTCCGATCAAACAGGTATCTCAGGAAATTTTAAATTTTCCCGTGACACTGTTTAAATTTTTTGCCTGATCCGCAAGGACAGAGAGAATTCCTGGGGGTTGCTTGCCAATTAGGTGGCAGTTTAGACGAAGAATTGGCTGGGCTTTGCAAATGACCAGCACTACTCGGCAGTTGGCGTTGGGGGTTAGGGTCATTTCTATTGTCAGTCGGGCGATTGCGCGCTGCTGCCTGCGGCAATGCTGCAGTTGGTTGATCGGTACGGATTTCCAAATGCGACAAAACCGCTGTTACTTGTTCGCGTAATTTACCTAAGAAACCCGAGAACATGTCAAATGCTTCCCGTTTATATTCGTTTAAAGGGTCACGTTGGCCGTACGCACGCAAGCCAATGCCTTGCCGCAGATGATCCAAGCTTAGCAAATGTTCTTTCCAGTTTTGATCCAGTAATTGCAATAAAATACTTTTTTCCGCAAATTGCAGCATTCCTGCGCCGTATTTGCTTTCTTTTTCTTGCATTTTGACATTGGAGGCTTCAGTCAAGCGTTCTCCAATTTCAACGGCCGTAATATCCTCTTTGACCCATTCTTGTAGGGGCAAATCAAGGGCTAATAGGCGAATAGATTCTTCATGCAGGCTTTTGATATTCCATTCTTCTGCATAAGATTTGGCTGGCAGGTAAGTGGCGGTTAAATCTTGGATAACCTGATGGCGCATATCATCCACCATCTCGCGCACACTGGTGGTTTTCATCAAATCGCGCCGTTGCTCATAAATGACTTTGCGTTGGTCATTCATGACATTGTCATAGCGGAGCAAGTTTTTGCGGATGTCAAAGTTCCTGGCTTCAACCTTTTCCTGGGCTTTTTCCAAGGCTTTGCTAACCCAAGGATGGGTGATGGCCTCATTCTCCTTAAGCCCGAAGCGGACCAATAAAGCATCCAAACGTCCGGATCCGAAGATACGCATCAAATCATCTTCCAAAGACAGAAAAAACCGGGAAATCCCTGGATCGCCCTGACGTCCAGAACGGCCACGCAACTGGTTATCAATCCGGCGACTTTCATGACGCTCGGTACCGATAATAAATAAGCCACCCACATCCAACACTTTTTTCCTGGCGGCTTCAATTTCTGCCTTAATTTTTTCAATTTTGCGCTTTTTCACGTCATCACTATCGCTATCCAGCACTTCTTGCCGGATACGCATATCAAGATTGCCGCCCAATTGGATATCGGTGCCGCGGCCTGCCATATTGGTGGCAATAGTGACGGCGCCTGGCGTGCCAGCCTGGGCGATAATTGCCGCTTCTTGTTCATGATAGCGGGCATTTAACACTTGATGGTCGATATGACGAGCTTTTAAGAGCTGCGCGATCACTTCGGATTTTTCGATACTTACGGTGCCGACCAAGACGGGCTGCTGTTTTTTCCGGCATTCTAAAATCAAATTGATGATGGATTGATATTTTTCCTTAGCTGTCCGATAAACTTCATCTTGTTCATCTTTCCGTTGCATCGGGCGATTGGTCGGAATGGCAATCACGTCCAAATTGTAAATTTCGGCAAATTCAGATGCCTCTGTCATGGCGGTGCCGGTCATCCCGGATAATTTCGGATACAGACGGAAGTAGTTTTGGAAGGTAATTGAGGCTAATGTTTGGTTCTCATTTTGGATTGGCACGCTCTCCTTGGCTTCCAAGGCTTGATGCAGCCCTTCTGAATAACGCCTACCTTCCATCATACGACCGGTAAATTCATCAATGATGACAATTTTCTTATCTTTGACAATATAAGCGACATCACGCTCAAATAATTTATGGGCCCTTAAGGCTGCTTGAATATGATGCAATAAACCGATATTAGGTAAATCATATAATGACCCCTCTGACATCAACCCGCTTTGCCGCAACAATCCCTCAAATTTTTCAATGCCTTGGTCGGTTAAAGTGACTTGGCGCGCTTTTTCATCTTTCTCAAAATCGCCCTCTCCTAACTTTGGGACGAAAACGTTAATCTTGGTATACAGTTCTGAATTGTCTTCCGTTGGCCCCGAAATAATCAAAGGGGTACGGGCCTCATCAATCAAAATGCTATCAACTTCGTCCACAATCGCATAATTAAAATCCCGTTGTACCATGTCTTCCAAGCGGTATTTCATATTATCGCGTAGGTAATCGAAGCCCAATTCATTATTCGTGCCATAGGTGATATCACAGAGATAAGCGGCCCGGCGTTCATCATCGTTCAACCCGTGCACAATCACGCCAACTGTTAAACCTAAAAAGCTGTAAATCCGCCCCATCCATTCAGCGTCGCGTTTTGCCAGATAGTCATTGACGGTGACAATATGAACACCTTTGCCCGACAGCGCATTCAAATAGGCAGCTAAGGTGGATACAAGGGTTTTCCCTTCCCCCGTCTTCATTTCGGCAATCATGCCGCGATTTAAGACCATTCCACCAATTAATTGCACGTCATAATGACGTTGTCCTAAAATCCTTACAGCTGCTTCACGGACGGTGGCAAAAGCATCTGGTAATATGGCGTCTAATTTTTCACCCTGCTTCAGCCGTTCTTTCAACCATATGGTCCGCTGCGACAATTCCTGGTCAGATAGCTTTTTAACAGATGGTTCAAGCTGGTTAATCTGAGTGATAGTTTTCCGCAAAGACTTTAAAAAACGATCGTTAGCGGAACCAAAAAGTTTTTTCAAAAGATTTATCGGCATTTAATCCTCAATGAATCGCAGACCGGGGAAAAGGGCATCCGGTTGGCAAGATATAAACACGCCCGCCCCATATTACAAGGCACATTTTTGCCACATAAAAGCTTCGTTCGTCTAACCAATAGCGTTCGTCATCCTATCATTGCTGACAGCAAGATGGAAACAAAATTTTTCATCAATAGGGAAACATACCGGAAAAAATGATGTTTGTTAGGGTTGGGAACGAAGAGTTAAGCTGGTATTTAGGGAATTTGCAAGGGAATATCAGGACAAGTAGTTGACGGCACCCACCGAAGCGCTTATTGAAATAAAAAACAGCCAGTAACATCAGGTCACTTATTACAGGATATGGCCATGACTCATCTTTCCCCCTTTACTCCCAAACAATTGGCAATTTTGCCAGCGTTAAAAAATGTGCAAATTAGCACCACCAATTGTGGCTTGAAATACAAAAACCGGGATGATTTGTGTTTAATGGTTTTCCCCGCTTCCAGCAATGTGGCTGGAGTTTTTACCAAATCCTTGACTGCTTCTGCCCCGGTGTTGCGTTGCCGTCAGAACTTACACCAAGGGACGGTGCGGGCGATCCTCATCAATGCTGGCAACTCCAATGCTTTCACAGGTAAGGCAGGGGAGGATGCGGTGACCAGGTGCCTGCAAGATGTTGCCCATCATGTTGGTTGTTCCCCCAATCAGGTTTTTATGGCCTCAACCGGGGTGATCGGCGAGCCTTTGAAAGATGACCTTATCCGTGGAAAAATTCCAACCCTCATGGCTCATTTGGGCGAAAATAATTGGCAGGCAGCAGCCCAAGCGATCATGACCACCGATACCTTTGCCAAAATGGTGACAAGGCAAGCCAAAATCGGTAGGACTAGTGTAACGATCAATGCAATTGCCAAAGGTTCCGGCATGATTGCGCCTGATATGGCTACCATGCTGGCTTTTGTGGCAACGGATGCTCTAATTCCTGCGGCCACCTTGCAAAAACTCCTGAACCGGGCGGTTGATCAATCCTTCAATTGCATCACTGTTGATGGCGATACCTCCACGAGTGATAGCTTGATTGCTTGTGCAACCGGCGAAGCTCAGCATGAGGATGTCCTAGAAAATCCCAATCTTCTGGCTGATTTTCGCTATCAATTTGACCAAGCATTAATTGATTTAGCTTGTCAAGTGGCTAAGGATGGTGAGGGAATTAGCAAATTCATTACCATTCAGGTCAATGGCGCTGCTTCGAGGGCAGCAGCCCGCAAAATCGGCTTAACGATTGCCAATTCACCCTTGGTGAAAACCGCAATTGCCGGGCAAGATGCCAATTGGGGACGCATTGTGGCGGCGGTTGGCCGGTCAGGGCAAAAAGCCAACCGGGATAAATTATCCATTGCCATTGGTGGGGTGCAAATTGCCAAAGATGGCTTGCGGTTGCCGCACTATGATGAAACACCCGTTGCCCAGCATATGAAAGGCAAAGAAATCAATATTGAGGTTGATGTGGGGATCGGCACGGGTAAAGCGAAAGTTTGGACATGCGATTTAACCCATGGATATATTGATGTCAACGCCTCCTATCGTAGCTAGTTTATTGGCTTGCCCTTTGCAGACCACTCGTCTGCAATTGCGGCAACTGCAGTTGAGTGACCAGGAAGCTGTTTACCGATTGGTCAATAATCCCGAAGTTTCCAAACAAACTGCCCGCATCCCTTATCCCTATACCATCGCAATGGCAGGCGAATGGATTGCTGCTATGCCCGAGCGGGTGAGGGAAGGGGAATATGTCTGGGTGGTTATTGAAAAAAACAGCCAGCAATTGGTTGGTTGCATCAGTTTTATTTGGGAATTTGCCCAAAAAGAAGCGGTGGTGGGGTATTGGCTGGGCCAGCCTTTTTGGGGCAAGGGATATATGAGTGAAGCATTGGCAGCGATTGTTGAACATGCTTTTATTTTTCTTCCCATCCAACAATTACAGGCCCATGTCCGTCAAGAAAATTTTTCATCAAAGCAGGTGCTGAAAAAAAATGGGTTTCAGCCGATTGGTTCCAAAGTGGAATATTTCCCCGTTCGACAAGAAAATGTGGAATTAGATACGTATAGTTTAAGTCGCGATAATTGGTTCAAACGCCAAATATCCCCTGTTCCTATCCTTTTGGTGGGGGCTGCCATTTTACTCAATCAAGACCATCAGATTTTGTTGGCGCAACGCCCAGCGGGAAAAGCAATGGCGGGGTTGTGGGAATTTCCGGGCGGTAAGATTAATCCGGGTGAAACCCCGGAACAAGCCGTCATCCGGGAATTATTTGAAGAATTGGATATCACCGTTAAGGAGGCATGTTTGGCGCCCTTTACTTTTGCTTCCCATCGATATCGTGCCTTTCATTTGTTGATGCCGGTTTTTGTATGCCGTCGTTGGCAAGGTGAGGTTAGGGGCAAAGAAGGCCAGCAACTGCAATGGGTGGCAACCAATCAATTGTCGCGCTACCCGATGCCACCCGCAGATATTCCCCTAATTGCCCCCATCCGGGATTTTTTGGGCAAGTGATTGCGGCCTCGGTCCACTTGATATCTAGCCCGAATCACTTTATTAAACTCAAGAAAATTTTAATAAACGGGTTCTTTTTTAATTTAAGAGTCGCTAAAATGAGAATAATCCTATTTCTTTGGGCAATCTTTTTTCTCCCGACCACTTTAGTCGCTCAAAATCCAATCATATCCGCCGAAGGTGGCTGGCAATTGCAGGAAATGCCTATTTTGCAACCTTCGCCTGCCCTAATCCAGCAAAGTTATTTATATTCCTCGCGTTGTATCGGCGGGTCATTTCCAGATCAAGGATACTGGCTTTATTGTGAGGCATCCGACCAAGACAAATATAGTGTTGAAGGCAAAAAAAAGAATTGGCTGGGATTAGAGGGATGTGATGTTGGCCAGGTCTATTATCCTTCCTTAGATAATCAAATTCCTTTAGCCGGGTTAAGAAATTGTCAATTGCTGGTTGCTAAAATCGATCCTGCTAGTGATGCAAATAAACAGATGGCTCTGCTCCAATTGCTGGACAAGGAAGGTCGTATCATATGGTCTTATGACCATTCGATTCTTTTAGAAAAACTGATTCCAGGGGGTGATATCTACCCTACCGTGCCGTATCGCGATTTAATGGTAGAGAATCAGGCGGGGTACTTGTTGTTTGATGGGGAATATGTCGTTCAGGTAGACATACAGGGAAAATCTATATGGAAAACCCCGATTTCAGAAATCATCCAAGGGGACAGTAAACAATTCCCGAAAGTCGAGGTCACCTCCGAACGTTATCGTCCACGAATTCTGTCAAACAAGCAGGGTTCCATTTATGTGACGGTACCTATTGTTGTTGATTCTGAAATATATCCCAAGATGTTTGTTTATCAAATCGGTCCCCAGCAACAAAAATTCCACCCAGTATTTAATAGTTCAGTATTTGAGAAAAATGACCGCAGTCTGAATGCAGAAACACAAAGGTCTTGGTCATATGAACCCCTTATTTTAGGGAATGGGGAGTTGGCAATTGTATTTTCTGGCGATAGCTCATTAGGATTCTCATTAGGATTATTGAAATTTAATTCTTTAGTGAAGGATTGGAATATATGGTGGCAGCAAGAAAGGTCTGACTACCAAGAAATTTTGTCAACCATCCAAACTCCAATCAGTCAAGTGATTTTAGCCCATGTTTCCCCGGTTCACAGTTTTGAGGATTACTATGACGATCCCGAGGGAATAAAGAGCGTATCCCAAGTTATGATGGATTATACTATCCGCCTCATTAATATAGCAGATGATGGAGGATTCGAAGGAGAAAGCACATTTCTGTTACAGCATGATTTAACCATCACCGCATCCACCACTCAACCCATTGGTTACTTAGCTTATATGCCTTTAGAAGGGCTACGGGTGATGATGAACGTGGCGCCTGATTATTGGCGTGATTGGCAGTTTTTCAAGTTGAAAGAAATAATCCCGTCGGAATGAAACAAATTCTAGGCAGTTTTGATGATGATCCATAAATAGGAAAGGGGCTGGCTTGGATAACTAGGATGGATATAGTTTAGCCCATTGTTTCAGCTAAGTTAATTGGGCTTGCGGATGGGTATCAACGCCACTAGCACCCCTTTAAAACCAGCCAAAATTGGCCTTGGGATACCATTAAATTTGCATCATGCCGCTTTTTGCATAGGGTTCCAATCATGATCAGATGCAATTCCATACATTGTATCCAGATACCCAGCTTTGCCAATAATACACGGTCTTATTGCGATGCACCCCCACTAATTATCCTGCACATCGCGCTCTCGTTCCAGCTACAAAATGCTTTGTTAATCGTTCCTGAATTTGCTCCCTTAATCTGCTTTTTCTTATCATAATTCAGGACAGACCCATTGATTTTAGTCATTTGGACAATTTATAAACGCTTTACCAATATAACATTTTTTAGAATTTATTGGCTGCTAATATAGTCTTTTAGATGGTCATTGATCAGGTAATATGACTAAATCCATCCCAATGAAATAATTTTCAATAGTGTTATTGATCACACTCAATATTTAAATTCCTCATTATCATCCGCATTATTAAAACACTTTTTAACTTTTCAGTGTTTAGGTGTTGTAAATAACAATTAGGTGTTGTAAACAATAATGAGGATCTTCATGAAGAAACTATTTTTTTCTTTTTTGTTCTTTTTTATGGGTGAAACGGCCTACGCATCAGATTGGGGATGCCAGGTCGTTTTATGTTTGAGCAACCCTGGTGGCCCTACCCAATTTAAGGAATGCGTGGAACCTATCAAAAAACTTTGGGAGGCTTTAGCAAAAGGGAAGCCTTTCCCAACTTGTGAAGAAGGGGGGATTAGCATGTCAAAAATTGGGTATGAACGTTATGAGGAATGCCCAGCTGACTTTCGGTTAACCGATGTGACGACTTGGGAGGAGTACAAAGATCACGGGCGAAAAGTGACGACATCGGTCTGCCGTCATCTAACCAAGAAAATTACCGTGCCCTGTCGCGAAGATGACAAGGTCATCGGCAGAAGCTGTGAAGTTCCCTACGATATCCCTGCCAGGGAAAGGGACAAGCCAAACTATATCGATATTTCCTATCAGGGCGGAGGTTTCCGCACCTGGTTTAAAATAGAACATTAATTATGGGAGTTATAAATGCCAAAAAACTTTTTTCAAATTTTTATTCTGACACTCGTTTGCGGATTAGCTTTTATGGAACCAGCTTCTGCTACACCAGTTACCGATAATATCGGGGGTGTGTTACAGAAAATTATTGATCTTCTGACGGGGGTTTGGGGTACTTCGATTGCCATCATTGCCGTGGTTATTACAGGATTTGGCTGGATGTTTGGGGGGTTGGATATCCGCAAGGCCTTTTTTATCATTATTGGGATTGCCTTGGTTTTTGGCGCCCCGCAAATCGTTAACATGATTCAAGGTAAATAATCCGGGGCAAATAATATGGATAACCAGCAACTGAATAGGCATACCTTATTCTTGGCTTGCACCAGGCCCGCCATGATGCTGGGTGTGCCTACGGTTGCGATGGTCCTGAATTGTTTGATGACCATGATTATTTTTATTATCAGCAAAAACTTTGCTTATCTGCTTCTTTGCGTGCCGGTTCATTATATTTTCCGGGCGATTGTTCGGAAGGATGTGAACCAATTTAATATCCTTTTCCTTTGGCTGCAAACCAAGGCCAGGGGGATGAATAAATCTTTTTGGGCGGGCACGACCATCTCTCCCTTAATCATCAAGCGCAAAAAATTAACATGGGAAGAATACCGTGCTTTTAACAAAAACTAGGGTTGTCAAAAGGGAATTAGATGACATTGGCATTTATCTGCCATATCTGCGTCATATCAATGACAGCATGGTCATGCTGGAAAACCGCCATATGATGACGGTGATCAAACTAGATGGCATTAGTTTTGAAACCATGGATATTGATGATATTAACGCCCTCAACAACCAACTGAATTTAGTTTGGCGTAATATCGCCTCTGATCAATTATCCATCCTGCATCATTTGATTAGGCGGGAAGAAAAAAACTATCCCAGCGGCGATTTCCAATCATCTTTCGCCCAGAAACTAGACGATACGTACCGCCAGCGGATCGACAATACCAAATTATTCGTCAACGACCTATATCTAACCTTAGTTTGGCGGCCAAAAAATGCGTTGCAGGAAAAAACCAGCGCCTTATTAGCCAAAATTAAGAAAAGCAAAAAAGAAGATACGGAAATTGATCAGGCTGAAATCAAAGATTTTGATGAAATCATCCGCAACCTTCTTTCCTTTTTACAACGCTATTATCCGCGCATCTTAAGGGTATATGCGGATAAAACCAATTATGCCGAACATCCGGTTTTATTTTCCGAGCCTGCCGAGTTTTTAAGGCAATTACTGACGGGTTCCTTGGATCCTGTTCCCTTGGTGCGCGGGAAAATGGGCCGTTCTATCCATACCGACAGGGTTATCTTTGGCCATGCGGCTTTTGAAATTAAGAAAATGGACCATTCTTTATTTGGCGGCATCTTGGCCCTTAAGGAATATATGCCCAGCACCTATCCGGGCTTGATTAACAGCCTGCTATACGCCCCTTTTGCCTTTGTTTGCAGCCAGGGATTTAGCTTTCTTGGAAAGCCAGAAGCCAAGGGCAAGATGGTGCGGAAACAAACGGTGATGATTTCCAGCCAAGAACGGGCTTTCTCCCAAATTGATGATCTGGATGACGCGTTGGATGATTTGGAATCCAACCGTTTTGTCATGGGGGAACATCATTTTTCCCTTTTAATCCATGGGGATTCCTTGCCCAATTTGGAAAGAAATATGGCGGAGGGCCGCAGGCGGCTGGCAGATGCCGGGGCGGTGGTGGCCAGGGAAGATTTAGGGTTGGAGGCGGCTTTCTGGGCACAATTCCCCGATAACCGCAAATTCCGCACCCGGCCCGCCCCCATTACCAGCCGCAATTTTGCGGATCTGGCCAGTTTCCATACCCATCCCTCTGGAAAAAAAGACAATAATCATTGGGGCCAAGCGGTGGCTTTGTTAAAGACAGCCAGTGGGTCACCCTATTACTTTAATTTCCATGTGAATGATCTGGGTAATACGTTCATTTGTGGCCCGTCGGGAAGCGGGAAAACCGTGGTGCAAAACTTCCTGTTGGCGCAGCTCGAGAAATTTGACCCCCAACGCATCTTTTTCGATAAAGACCGGGGGGCCGAGATTTTTATTAGGGCTTCTGGCGGCACTTATCTGACCCTTAAAAATGGGAAACCGACCGGGCTTTCCCCCTTAAAATCGTTGGACTTAACCCCGGCCAATCTATCTTTTTTGCGCTTATTTATTCATAAATTAGTTTCAGCCCCTGGCCGTCATTTAAGCGTGGTCGAGGACAAGCGCATCGCCTCTGCCTTAGAAGGCCTTAAAAACATTCCCCAGCAGCAGCGTTCTTACTGGCCTTGCGGCAACAATTGGGGCAGCAAGACCCGGAAGGGATTGGCGCCCGTTTGGAAAAATGGTGCTTTGGGAAAACATTGGGGTGGGTTTTTGACAATGAAAAAGACCAACTCGCTTTAGACCAAAGATTAACGGGTTTTGATATGACCGAATTTTTGGATAATGCCGAAATCCGCACGCCCCTGATGATGTATCTGTTCCACCGGGTGGAACAACTGATTGATGGCCGACGGATCGTGATTGATATTGATGAATTCTGGAAAGCCTTAAATGATGAGGCGTTCCGGGATTTAGCGCAAAACAAGCTCAAAACCATCCGCAAGCAAAACGGTTTTCTGGTGTTTGGCACCCAATCCCCCGCCGATGCCTTAAAATCAGAAATTTCCCATACGATTATTGAGCAATGCCCCACCCAAATATTCTTCCCCAACCCCAAAGCATCGGAAGATGATTATTGTGGCGGGTTTAAGCTGACCTATAAGGAATATATCTTGATTAAGGAAGAAATTATCCCGGAAACACGGCGTTTTTTAATTAAGCAAGGTCATTATTCGGTGGTGGCGGAGCTGAATTTAAATGGCATGAATGATGATTTAGCCATTTTGTCGGGCACAACCAAAAATATTGAGCTGCTGGATCGGGTGATAGAGAAAGTGGGGGACAACCCAGACCAATGGTTGCCCTTATTTCTGAACGAACGGCAAAAGGCATAGGGGGAACCATGGAACTGCTTGAATCCGGGAACAATGATTTTACCATCAAATTAGATTGGAAACATGACTTAAATGTGATTTTTGTCGTTTTAATGGCGGTTAGCAAAAAATATCAAGACCTTGATAGGGAAATTGCAAACCTGACGAAAGAAGAGGTGGACGGGCTTAAAAAACATTTCCTAACCACCCGTACAAAAACTTTTTCTGAGAAAAAACAAGTCAGGGAAATTGAGTCATGAGATATATATATTCAAGAGATTGAAAAAAAAATTTGATTTAAAGGAGAAAACCATGGAACTGATCGCCGCCGATAAAGACACTGTCACCATCAAGATGAATTGGAAAGAGGAATTTAACGCGATTGTTGCGGTTTTTATGTCGGTTAACCAGGAATATGAGAAGCTTGATGAACAAATTCATAATTTGTCAAAAGATCAAATAAAAAGGCTCAAAAACGCTATGACCGAAATTGGCAAGAAATTTCCCTTGAAAGGCCGATGATAGGAATCATGACGATAATTGATAACCAGCCTTATAGACTGCAGGACATGTTGTTGGGAATTTCGCAGCATGCCATGAAGCATATGGAGGAGTTTAAAAATCCTGTCCTTGGCAAGCCTGTTCTTATTCGTGATCAGCGTGATCTGTACAGGCATGTTGTTGGAACATTATTCCATACAGAAACCAAATCATTCAGTGGCCAAGATAAGAGAGATTTTTTCTATAATTCTTCCACTAATACGCTAATCGTTATTAATCCTGCAAAAGACAAAAAGGGTAATTTTTTTGGAGGCACCGTTTATAGGCCGGATGAAAAAATAAAAGATTTTATAATTTGCATGAATTGGAAACAAGATCTTTGAAGGCAATACCAGTTCTTCACGAGAAAGGCGGCATCGTGGCGTTGCGGCCGGAGGTGGCACGGGAATTTGCCAAGGAATATCTGCAGCAAATGGGAAAAGATGTATCCATGGGGCAAAAAGGCAATCCCCAACCACATGGTCAAGGCAACCCTGTAACTGCTGGGGATAAGGAGCAAACTAAGGAACGACCAATATCTGTTAAAGGGCAGGGGCCAAGTCAAGGATCGCAAGCGGGAAAGACGCCTACCTCACAACCAATTGAATTAGAACAAAAGAAACAACCCGTCCGGCAACGGACAAGATAAACCCTAAGGAGAGAACCATGGAACTAATCGCTGCCGATAAAGACACCGTCACCATCAAGATGAACCGGAAAGAGGAGTTTGATCCCATTCTGGCAGCATTTACAGCGGTCAATAAGGATTATGGGATAGCGGATCATCTTTTGCATGAATTAACCAAAGAAGAAATCGCCCGATTACGGTTGCAGCTGGCCAATATCAAATTAGGTTTTTCTAGTTCTGGCACGAACCGTACTATCCATCAGCAGTCATCAGGGATCCAAATGGTAGTGGCAGATCAAAAAACAGTAACCGTCAAAATGTTGCAAATAAAAGAGTTTATGGCTGTCTTTGGCGTTTTTGGAGCGTTAGCTGTCCGGTATGATTTGACTGGTCAAGAAACAGATCCGGCAATTTCCAACCTTACGGCTGGCAGTGTTTTTACAATAGAAGAGAGTTTAGGAGGAATACTGGACTCACTTAACAGGAAATATAATGACAAAATCTTATAATTTATCAGAAATATTGCCTGTATTGACTGATCATGGAATGCGTCATGAGCGGGAATTAGCCCAATCAAAATCGACCATTGTTCAGCAAAGTGCATTCCGTCATGCAGGTGATTTGCAAAGGCATTTGCTGCAAGTTTTGTTTCATCCCGATACAAAAAGCTTTAGCGGCCAAAATAATAGGGATTTTTTTTATAATCAACAATTACGCACCTTTATCATGATTAACCCCAACAAGAATGCGGAAGGGAAAATTTGTGGGGGGACAGTTTTTAGAAGCATTACAAGTAACAGGGTGGAAAAATATTATTTAATAAATTCGCTGAAGGGCGAAGAAAAACGTTTGGGAAAACCCCCGATTGAACATCAGAAAGGCGGCATCGTGGCGTTGCGGCCGGAGGTGGCGCGGGAATTTGCCAAGGAATATGTGCAACAAAAGGGCAAAGATGTAGACATGGGGCAAAGACAACCCCACCCACGGTCAGGCAGCCTGTAACTGCTGGAGACAAGGATCAAACTAAGGAACGATTGGTATCCGTTAAAGGGCAGGGGCAAAATCAAGCATCGCAACCGGGAAAGACACCTATATCAAAACCAATTGAATTAGAACAAAAGAAACAACCCGTCCGCCAACGGACAAAATAAACCCTACAGGAGAAAACCATGGAACTAATCGCTGCAGATAAAGACACCGTCACCATCAAGATGAATAGGAAAGAGGAATTTTCCACTATCCTGGCCATTTTTATGTCGGCTTATCAAGAATACGACCAACTTGATCAGGAAATTCACAACAGAACAGAGGAAGAAATACATAAGATAGAGCAGGCATTATGGGAGATAAGTAAAAAACTTCCTTATAAGAAATGATTTTTGGGAAAGTAATCCATGGATAATCAGCCCTATCGCCTAAAAGATATTTTACCCGCTCTTGTGCAGCATAACATAAAACATGCTGGGGAATTTAAAAATCCTGCCTTAGGAAAGGAAACCCTCATAAATAATGTAGAGGATATGAAGAAGCACGTAATTTATACTTTATTTCATCCAGAAACGAAGTCTTTTAAAGGGCATGGTAATCGTGATTGTTTTTATAATGTGGCCACCAATACGGTTGTGATCATAAACCCAGGCAAAGACCAAAATGGTAATATTTTGGGCGGTACGGCTTTCAGACCAAAGGACAAAGAATTGTATTTTCATAAGTTATGGGAGGAAGAGGCTAATAGATTAGAACAAAAACCGACTGTTCATCAGCAAGGCGGCATCGTGGCGTTGCGGCCGGAGGTGGCGCGGGAATTTGCCAAGGAATATGTGCAACAAATGGGAAAAGATGTATCCATGGGGCAAAAAGACAATCCCCAACCACATGGTCAAGGCAAGCCTGTAACTGCTGGAGACAAGGATCAAACTAAGGAACGATTGGTATCCGTTAAAGGGCAGGGGCAAAATCAAGCATCGCAATCGGGAAAGATACCCACATCACAACCAATTGCATTAGAACAAAAGAAACAACCCGTCCGCCAACGGACAAAATAAAACCTACAGGAGAAAACCATGGAACTAATTGCTGCCGATAAAGACACCGTCACCATCAAGGTGAATAGGAAGGATGAGTTTTACGCAATCCTTGCCGTATTGGGATCAGTTAGTGAGGAATTCAATAAATTAGACCGGGAAATTCATCATTTAACTTTGGAACAAGTAACAAGAATTGAAGAATCTTTACATGAAATAAGCAAGAAATTACCTGGTAAAAAAAATTGAGCGATATGACCAGTAAATCTCACCACCTAAACAATCTTTTAGCTTCCCTTAGCGAACGTTCCATGTCTCACGTCAAGGAATTTAAGGATACTGACCTTGGCGTTGCAATTGATATTCATAACCCACATGATATGAAAAAACATGTCATTAAAACGTTATATCATCCTGACACAAAAAGCTTTGGCGGCGAGAACAACAGGGATTTCTTTTATAATAAACATACAAATACATCGGTGATTTTAAACCCTAATAAAGATCACACGGGAAATATTCACGGAGGAGCTGTTTTTAGGCCATCAACGGGAGAACAAAGGTTTCATAAGCTGCATGAAATAGAATCAGGCAGGTGCAAACAAAATCTCATAATTCATGAGAAAGGCGGAATTGTGGCGTTGCGGCCGGGGGTGGCACGGGAATTTGCCCGAAAATGTCTGGGGCAAACGGGAAAAGATTTTGGTGGGTTAGAAACAAATCCGGCAAAGACTGACAATAACTTAACCGGCCTGGCAAAAATTTTTTTCCCACCCAAAAAAACAGGACAACATCTTCAACCCCAAGAACGCCAATTAACCAAGAAAAAAGCCCCGGTTCGGCGGCGAGCGAGATAAAAAGAAAGCGTAGCGCAATCATGCAAAAAATAAAACAAATCATTTTAGGGGAGGCATCGATGAAAAATAGTTTAACAAAAAAAGGCTGGGTATTCGGGTTCGTTTTTTTATGGGCGTCAACGGCAATGGGGCAGGGGATTCCGGTGTTTGACGCGACCGAGGTTGCAAGGTCAATTGAGCAAATCCAAAATCAATTGGAACAGATTAAAAAGATGGAAAGCCAGTTAAAAGAGGCACAACGTTTGTATGACAGTTTTAATAAAACCGGCAATTTAAATGATTTATTAGCCTTGTTAAACGATCCGAAAACCCGCCAATATTTGCCAGCCGATGCGAAGCAATTAACGGGCTTGTTACAGGGACAGAATGTGAGTGGTTTTAGTGATATTGCGAACCGTGCCCAAGAAATTCGGGCGGCCAATAGGCAAATGGATGAGGAGAAGGGTATTACCAGCTTTAATGGTCTTACTTCAAGCCCTGCTAACAATTTTTATTCCCAAGAATTAGAAAGAATAGGGATTCATGTTTCAAATGAACTGGCAATTGGTGAAAAGGTTTTCAGCAGCGCTAATGATCGGCAAGCAAATATTAAAAAATTAGCTGAGCGGGTTAGCACAGCCACCGATTACCGGGAATTGGCAAATATCCAAGCCATGATTTTGTTGGAAATGGCATCCATGCAAAATGAACTTCTAAAAATTCAGGGGCATGGCTATGATTACGAATGCTGGCGAAAAATGGATAACCAGCGTCAGTTGTGGAAAACAAGCAAACAGCAAAGTGCGGCGTAATTTGAAAAGGCTATTCAAGAATCTTAAAAAATAAAAAGGAAAGAAAAAGGAAAAACAAGAATGAAAAATATTTTTATCTAGCAAGTTTTAATTGCGGGTTGTGATGATTCATCATCCACACTGCAAAACCCCCTGTTCGGTAAACAATCATCTGCACAATTAACCAGAAAATCCGTCCATAACGGGAAGAGATATAGAATTCTTTTTGAAGAATGACTTGAGAAGGGCCAAAGTCATTCGAAAATATTGAAGATGATCAAAGCCAACGATTGTAGGGCTTCAGCCGTTAATGCAGTAATGGAAATAAAATTAAAACAGAGTCTTCAAAAAAATCAACGAGCATTTCAGTTAGCAAATCCCAAATCTGAATTTGCATTAATAGGCGTGCTTATTGCAAAATTGACGAGGAACTGTCTCTACTAGTCCAGATCATTTTATTTGTAATTAAAGCTCATTACTCGTCGAAATATGAGAAAAATGCCCTGCAAGGATGTCGTGTTCCAGTCGGTTGGTGCGGCAGGGTGGCAGTCTTGCGAAAATTAGTCAGAGAAGAATATACGATACCTAGTGAATAATTGTTTAATATTAGGATAAATAACTATGGCAGATACTGTTTATCAATATCTATATAACCAGGTTGCTGCAGCGGTTGACGATAATATGACAAACTTCCTGAAGAAGGTTTGCGCTTATATTGAAACTCCTTTGGGTATTGCCATGACCCTGTATGTAGTTATTTATGGGGTGATGATTATCAGGGGACAAGTTCAGGAACCAATTGAGCGATTTTTTCAAAAGATGATTCAAATTATCAATAATATGGTATGTGGCAGCTAATCCTGATATCTTCAAACTTTATTTTAGCGATGTTTTTCTGAAGCTGATACCGAATGCTGTTACCGAGGCACAACCGCCTTAAACCAGGAGAAGGTGGAGGAAGATTAAACAAACACTTACAACCTTGGATTTATCTGGGTATGATATGGCAGAATTTGTACTTAATCTGGCTGGTTTGAGATAGGAAAATATCTGGCAGCCCTGATTATTTTGATCGGAACAACCCTGGCAGGTTGTGCAGCTTTTATCATAATGGCTATGGCTGCAATTGTTTTAAGTACTTTACTGATTATTGGTCCTATATTTGTTTGCTTATTATTATTTGAGGCAACTAGTCGATGGTTTTGGAGTTGGTTGTCTAACTTATTCAGTTTTGCTCTTATGCAGATTTTGCTTTTTGCGTTATTAACAGTAGCAAGCGGGATAACTGCAAATTTATACAAGAGAAATTGGCAAGGTTTGGCCCCAGACTGCCCGGCAGCCATTAAAGTTGAATTTATTTGCTATAATAACATTTTGATACAGCTGCCGACTAGCAATTTAACGGTCGATATTGGGGTCCTTTCATTTATTATGAAATGAATATCAGTTCTGCATCAGCGGAGGCGTTCAAAGGGGTTAAAGATTTGGCTGGTCAAAGAATGCTGGATATATGGCCAGAACTGCATCTAGCAAAAGGTAGATGCAAACTTGCTGATAACCACCTAAAGAAAATCATAAATATAGGAACAAGAAAGTAACAATCAAAACAAAAAAATCTTCCACGAATAATTCTCAATCTTCTACAATAAAATCATCATGTGACTCTCGTCTCATGTCTGGGAAGGGGCAATAAAATCTATTCAAACTCTTGGGGTCTGGCTCATCAACCTCAAGCCGGCTGCCAACGAAAATGCAGGTTCGTCCTCGATAGCGAATCTGGGGCTTAATTCTAGTGGCGCCTCAGGCAAGCATGGGGTCTAAAGTCGCGGAGCCCCAGATTCAAAACAGCAACAAAGATCGGAAGCCGGGCGGACAGCAAAACAAAATAAGCAACAGAACCAGGCATCGATGCCCCAATAACCTCAACTGGGTCTAACCAAGCTCAACAACCTCATCCAGCTCGACCACAACTGAGATCAGGCCCAAAACCAGTTCCACAACTGCACCCAGTTCGCCACCACCCACCAGTTCACCATCAACAGATAGTCAAGGGGGTCCATAAAAAACATTGTCTCATATGATCCGTATCTTTTACTATTCTACCCAAGGCTATTAAAAATTTCTAACGTAAACATTGAAAAAACAACCAGGGAGAAAATTGATGAAATGTTATAATCACCCCGCCACCGATTCCGTTGGAACATGCAACGGTTGCAATAAGGGCTTATGCAAGGAATGCGCCAGCCTATGGTCAACTTTTAATATCCGTGGCCATCAGTATAGTGGCGGGTCCTTTGGAATTGATTTACGTCATCAGAAAATGGCGAATTGCCAAAACAAATAGTTTCAGTCGCCAATGTTCAGGGTTAATGGGTGCTAGAATGAAACAAGTTAAAGCGTTTGAAGCACAAGCATTTCTTGATGAATATTTGATTGATATTGACCGGGAGCCTGTGCAGGTGGAGGTGGGCATTGGCTGCGCCAACGCGGTGATCATCTCCCAAGATGAGTTTGAACGGTTAAAATACGCCGAAAACTCTTTATCCGTCATGGGTTCCATTGTGAAACGGATGATGAGAAACCATCTGAAGGCCATCAAAGCCACGAATTTGCGTCCGTCAAAGCGCAGGTAAGCTTAATCTGCAACGAAGGGGTTATCGATGGAAAGGAAACCTAAAGAAATGCCAGTTCCGCAATTGACAGAAGAGCAGCTGGATAAGCTGCTTGCGCTGGATGCAGAGTGGGAAAAATTGCAAGCGGAAGAACAAAAGTTCGGGATGAGTGATGAGCTTGCGATGAGAATGGCAAATGTTCAGGTGCAAGAGGCAAGAACTGCCCCTTCAGAACTTAGTGATGAATTAGAACAAGCCATTAAAAAAGAAGGCATGACAAAAACAAACTTTAAAAAAATGGATAAGGAAATCCGAGCGTGGAACACCGGGGTAGAATATTTAGTGGAACAGGCTAAGAGGGCTAGGAGGAAACTTTGAAAGACCAAGAAAAAGTGGTGCTAGACACGAATATCTTGGTTTCGGTGTTGCATAGCCCGGCCGGAACAGTCGGTAAATGTTTCGAACATGTTATTAAGAATCAGGAGATGGTTTTTACGGAGGAAACATCAAAGGAGTTCTTGAATGTGCTCAATCGAAAGAAATTTAATAAGGTTTTTACCCCGGAAGTCAAAGAGAAGTTTAAAGAAAGTCTTTACGGGTTATCCAAATTTGTGGAGCCAAAGTTGTTTTTAGATATTTGCCGGGATCAGAAAGACAACAAATTTATTTCCCTGGCGGAGCAGGAAAAAGCCAAATATTTGGTAACAGGTGATGAGGATTTGTTAGCCATTGACCGCAAGTTGGTCAAAACGAATATCGTCACCCCGCGGCAGTTCCTGGAGCAGGAGAGGGTGATTGCACAACAACCTGCAATACCCGTAACAATGCCTAAGGAAATCAAAAGAAAAAGCCGGTGAATGGTTTTAGCCCTCAATAAATTTAGTCTTTAAAATGAAAAATCTTGATCTGTATACAAATTAAACAAAGTTAAACTAGCGATATCTCGGGGATTAGCGATGGAAAAGAAGCCTAAAGAAATGCCAGTAGAAATGCCCGTTCCGCAATTGACAGAAGAGCAGCTGGATAGGCTGCTTGCGCTGGATACGGAGTGGGAAAAATTGCAAGCGGAAGAACAAAAGTTCGGGATGAGTGATGAGCTTTCCGCTAGGATGGCCAAGGTTTTGGTAGAGGAAGCGCGTGTCGCTCCCTTTCAGTCAAGTTCTGAATTTGAGGAGGCTATTAAGAAAGACGGCTTTACAAAAGAGAATTTTAAAAAAAACGAAGCAGAAATTAGTCGATGGAATAGACAACTGGAATATTTAGTAGCACAGGCCAAGATTGCTAGGAAGAAGTTGTGACAGAGCAGAAGAAAGTGGTGATAGATACGAATATGTTGGTTTCAGCTTTGCTTAATTCGGCTGGAAATGCAGGTCAAGGTTTTAAACAGGCAGTTCAGAAATATCAAATGGTTTTTACGCGCGAAACATGGAATGAATTATCGATAACGCTTGATAAGAAAAAATTTTATAAAATTTTTACCGCGGAAGTCAAAGAGAAGTTTAAAGAAAGTCTTTACGGGTTATCCAAATTTGTGGAGCCAAAGTTGTTTTTAGATATTTGCCGGGATCAGAAAGACAACAAATTTATTTCCCTGGCCGAGCAGGAAAGGGCCAAATATTTGGTAACAGGTGATGAGGATTTGTTAGCAATTGATCGCAAGTCAATCAAAACGGCTATCGTCACCCCGCGGCAGTTCCTGGAGCAGGAGAGGGTGATTGCACAACAACCTGCAATACCCGTAACAATGCCTAAGGAAATCAAAAGAAAAAGCCAGTGAATATTCCAGCTAACAACATACAGATGAACGCTAAAACAGATTAAAAACAGGGAGAGATTTCATGAAAATATCAGCATTAACAACCGTAAGCTTATTTGCCGTGTTCGTAAGTGGTTGCAGTGAAACGCCGGAAGACAAAGCGCGGCGGGAAGCAACCAAAGAATGCACCGAATTTTTCAATGGCATCGCCAATCCAGGAGAAAAAGAAGACAAAGAAATGATACAACAAGCAATTAACGAATGTATTGAAGATGCGACGCCAAAAATAATGCGGGAATTAAATCAACCTTCCCCGAATTAAACCAGCTTAAAAAAGTGGTTGGCTGGTTTTATCGGCAAGCGATTTTGCCCCTAAAGCTGGGGCTGACAAGAAAAACCCCTTCAGGCAATTCAGCAAAAACCTAAAAGAAAGGGGCGATACGTAGCTTTTTGATTAAAAAGCCAGCCAACAAAATGCAACCCCCAGGTTGTATTTTCTAAAAGAGAATTCTCAAAATGTTGGGTGGGATGTGGAATAACTCAAACACAGACAATATAAACAGCGCATAGAGGGAGCAAGAAATCACAAAAAATATGGGGTAGTACGGGACTGGGCACTGCGTAAACGCTTTACGTTAGGGGTCAGATAATTGGCTGCCTTTATCCGGGTTGAAGAACCCACGCTTCTTTCAATTATGGTCATTTGGCGTTATATACCGAGGGCGCGCCAAGCACCCTTACATCAATTTCAGCAATCAGCATCAGCAAATCAGGTGTGGATGGCCGCTAATTTTTTGTATCCTGCTGGATAGGGGCACCCTTAACTTTATCAGGATCATCTGAAAGTTGGGAGAAGGTTTTTTTCCGCAATTCAATATCATCCAATATTTCTTCTTGCCAATGGGGTTTGGCAAGAAAAGATTTGACTAGAAGAATATATAGATCCTTTTGTGTCAAATTTTTCCCATCATCATTCAACTTATCGGCTATCCACATCTTCAGTCTATAAAAGGTTTGCTTGTCTAACCTAATACTGTGGTGAGTTAATTCCGTCAATTTTGGCATAATTATTGCTCTCATAAAAGTGGTTTAGATCACATACGCAAGCTTTACAACACTGTAACACTTTTTTATGTGAATGGTGTTTGATGGTAAGCATCTAATGGTTCGGAAGCCAAACATTGCAACACTTTTCACATAAAAAAAGCATTTTGAACATTTATTTATTAACTTACAAGTTTATTGAGAATTGAACGTATGATTCGGCACCTTTTAATAATAGCCCTTCTAGGCAGCGTTGCTGGTTGTGCCAGTATGCCCCCAACATGCAGCGGCAATGACAGAAGGCCTCTAAATCCCGGAAAATGGGGTTATCAAAAAATCATCCATAAAAATGATCCTATTAACATAGGGCCTAGATTGGCGGGAAAAGAATGATTGCTGAGAAAGATTTCAAGCATTATCTTGAAGAATCAAAACGTCTTGATCAAGACCGGATCGTGATGTTGGAAAAATCAAAACGAACAGCTTGGCTGGTTGCGGGCGGGGCCGGGTTCATTGCTTGTTTATCCGTCATCGCAGTCACCGTTTTAACGCCTTTAAAAACGGTTGAACCCTATCTCATCAGAGTCGATAATTCCACGGGCTATGTGGACAATGTCACTAGTCTAACGGGCAATACCGATTATACCCAAGACGAAATTTTGATGAGGTATTTTCTCAAACGATTTATAACGGCCAGGGAAGGGTACAGTGACGAATTAGCAGAATATAATTTCAATTTGGTTTCATTGTTTTCGATACCCGATGAACAAAAGAAATTTGCTACCTGGTATTATACCTCTAATCCGGATTCTCCCCAGAACATTTATCGGGGGCAATATGTTGATGTTAAAATACGCTCCATTAGCTTTATAGCAACCGATCAAAACCGAGTGGTCGCCCAAGTTCGCTTTAATAAAGAAATACATAATAGGCAAAGCGTAACCACTTCTTCCTGGGTATCTACGGTCACCTTCTTTTATAATACTTCAGCTTCCATTCAAGAAAAGTACCGCCTTGAAAATCCTCTAGGTTTTCAGGTGTTGACTTATTCACTCTCCAGTGAGTCACCCCAATGAAAAAATTCTTAAGCCTTTGCTTTTGCCTGTTTGTTGCTAGTGCCGCTTTAGGAGAAGATATTCCTAAACCTGGTAGTGGAGATGAACGGGTCCGATGGATTAACTATGATGCTTGGCAAGTCGTTAATGTCCGTACCGTCGCTCGAACTGTTACCCAAATTACTTTCTCAGAAAACGAAGCAATCCTGCAAGTGTCTTTGGGTGATACAGTTGGTTGGGAAACAGTTGTGGCAGGTAACAATGTCCTTTTAAAACCGCGCGAAATTCATCCTCCTACAAATATGACTATTATTACCAGAAGAGCGAATGGCAGCTTTCGTAGTTATCAATTTTACTTGCAATCTAGGGAAGGGGAGATTGGCACCGATTCAGACGTATTCTTCGCCATCAAATTTAAATATCCCCAAGATGAAGCCGACCAGAAGAGAGCGGAAGCTGACGCTAGAAGAATGGCCCAGGAGGAAAATAATACTTTGTTAGGCCTATCTTTTGAAGGCGAAAAAAATTGGGCCTATTCCGCTCAAGGCAACCCTGATCTTGAACCTTCTGAAATGAGCGATAATGGGCAGGTCACCTTTATGAAGTTTCCTGGAAGATTTCCGGCCATATATGCAGTATCCGCCGACGGAACTGATGAAATTGTTAATTATACCACAGAAGGGGATACCGTGATTTTGCACGCGGTCTCTCGTCAGTGGCATTTACGTCAGGGAAAACAAGTGCTTTGTATTTGGAATGAAGCCTTCAAATTAAGGCCAACCAATCCCGGAACAGGAACGATCACCCCTCATGTTGAACGTATTATTCGGAGAGTACCATGAGCCAAGAGAAAAAAGAGAGCGTCACTGGTGAGCGCGAGATTACCCCTTTATTCAATAAAAAGAAACCGCCTAAGATTATGGGAATAGTTATTATCGTTTTAGCTATAGCAGCACTTTATTATGTAGTTTTTAAAAACAAAAATAATGAAGACAATAAAGACACAAAATCAAACCTAGTGATCACACCAACGGTTGATTTTCGGGGACAAAGGCCGGAAGTGCAGCCTGATACCTTTCCCCAACCACAACCTCCACCACAAGTCATTGTGACAGCCCCGCCTGCTCCTGATCCAACCAACCAGTTATTAGCGGCTTCACGGCGAGCCCCTACAACCGCTTACAGCAATTGGGGTGCAACAGCCAATAATGCATCTAACCCTTCCCCGAGCACTCTCGTCTCTAATCCAGGTCCCTACATAGTCGGTGGTAATAATATGGGAACTTCTTTGTTAGGGAATAGCGGAGGCAATAATGATTTAGGATCAAAACTGCAACCAACCTATATTGATGGCGCTAGGGCTGGCTTATTACCTGATCGTAATTTCTTAATAACGAAGGGTACAATCATTCCCTGCATTCTGCAAACCGCCTTAGATAGCTCCTTGCCGGGAATGGCCGTATGTGAAATCAACCGGGATGTTTTATCATCAAGCGGCAAAATAGTGCTGTTGGAAAAAGGTACTAAGGTGGTGGGGGAGTACAGAGGAGGTTTGCGCCAAGGCGATCAAAGGATTTTTGTATTATGGACACGCGCAGAAACACCCAAAGGGATTATTATTAACTTGGACTCTCCTGCTTCGGACCCCTTGGGAAGAAGCGGGTTTGATGGAATGATTGATACGCAATTCTGGACAAGATTTGGTGGAGCTTTGCTTTTATCACTTGTCGACAATGGGTTGGGAGCACTGGCAAATTTAGCGGGTAGCGATCCCTCAGAGGCTGCGAAAGAACCTGCAGCTATCGCTTTAGAAAATACCGGTAATATCCCTATAATTTTAAGAAAACACCAAGGGGAGGAAGTGGCCATTTTCGTGGCGCGTGATCTGGATTTTTCAACAGTATATCATTTAAGGTTGAAAAAATGAGCGAAACGGCTTTCCTCGAGAGTTATATAATACCTTTAAGAAGGTTTCTGGATAATCCCGATTTAACGGAAATTTGTATTAACGGGCCCGGAGAGGTTTTTACAGAAGGAAAACAGGGCTGGCAAAAATATAACATTCCAGAATTAAACTTGGATTGGCTGTTCCAGTTGGCCAATGCCATAGCTGCCTATACCAAACAAGATATTCAAGAAAGCCATCCCATTGTTTCCTGTTCTCTCCCAACAGGTGAGCGTGTTCAGATAGTCATTCCGCCTGCAACAGAAAAAGATACGGTTTCATTTACCATAAGGAAGCCAAATTCAAAAACATTCTCCTTGGATGAATTAGAAAAGAATGGGTTATTTGACAAAACTTTACCCGCTTCGAGTGAAGTCACAACCGAAGAACATGAGTTATGTGCATTAAGGGATAAAAAAGCATGGAAAAGCTTTTTTGATCTGGCTGTTAAAACCCGCAAAAACATTCTTATTTCCGGGGCTACGGGATCAGGAAAAACAACATTTTCCAAAACCCTTATTCGTTCCATTCCTGATCATGAGCGTGTCATCACCATTGAAGATACAAGGGAGCTGACGGTCTATAATGAAAATAAAGTTCATTTGCTTTATTCCAAAGACGGACAGGGATTAGCTAAAGTTGGCCCTAAGCACCTTTTGGAGAGTGCCTTGCGGATGCGGCCAGATCGAATTTTGCTACAGGAATTAAGGGATGGAACAGCTTTCTTCTATTTACGGAACGTTAATAGCGGTCATCCGGGGTCTATTACGACCGTTCATGCAAACTCAGCTGAATTAGCATTCGAACAATTAACGTTGCTGGTGAAAGAAAGTGAAGGGGGAAGAGACTTAGAACGCAGTGATATTCGCTCTATGCTCTACATGTTTGTAGATGTGGTCGTGCAAATGAAAAGAGAAAATGGCAGGTTTTTGATAACGGAAGTTTTTTATGACCCTATACGAAAACGCGAACGTTCAAACTAAATTAATTATTATTTTAGTAGCGTTGATGATGACGTTAACCGGCGGTGTTTGGCTTGGTTCCATGGTATTGGAGGTAGGTCTAACGTTGCCCACCAAATCCTTCCGAACACTCATTAATTATAGCTTCTACTCCAACTTATCATCTCAGCAAAAGATCTGGTTATTTATAGGTTGGGGTATTGCAGCTATCCCTTCATTCTTTTTGTTATTTTTCATGATGAAAAGAAAAAAAACATCTCTGTATGGCAAGACCAGGTTTGCCAATATTGCCGAAATTAAGAAAGCGGATTTAAAAGAAAAGAAAGGGATTTTGTGTGGAAAATATAAAAGCACTTATCTTTATTTTGGCGGCACGGAACATGTCATTGTGTATGCGCCAACGAGATCGGGAAAAGGAGTGGGGATCGTTATCCCCAATCTTTTAACTTGGCAAGATTCGGTGGTTGTTTTGGATATCAAAAAAGAGAATTGGGTTAAAACGGCTGGATTTCGCCAAAGTCATGGGATTGAAGTCTTTATGTTTGATCCGGTTGAACCAAACGGTCAAACGCATCGATATAATCCTCTCAGCTATGTTAGAAAAGGCACGGAGTTTCAAATTGATGATTTGCAAAGAATTGCTGCCATGCTTATTCCTGTCTCAGATAAAGACCCGTTTTTTGATTTATCTGCCCAAAAAGCTTTTGTTGCAACAGCTGCGTATATGGCTGAGACTCAAGAAAAACCTTTTACTATCGGGCAAATATTTCGTGAATTAACTTCCCAATCTGACATCAAAAATCATTTTCTTCAAATAATGGAAATGAGGGGAAAATCACACACCCCTTTATCTCGCACAACCGTCAATGCTTTAAACGATTTTTTATCAACCTCGGATGATACATTATCTAGTATTCGAGCCACTGTTACTTCGCGCTTAAGTTTATGGTTAAACCCACTTATTGATGCTGCAACCGCCGCTTCTGACTTTGATTTCGATCAATTGCGCCGGAAAAGAATCTCTGTTTATGTAGGAATAACCCCTGACAACCTGGGGAGATTGGCTCCACTTATTAATCTGTTTTTTCAGCAAGCCATTGATATTAATCTGCGCCAACTTCCTGAACATGAAAAGTCTTTAAACAGGAAGTTACTTTTACTCATGGATGAATTTACAGCGTTAGGAAGGATGGAGATTATCAGTAAAGGCGTTGCCTTCCTAGCAGGATATAATATTCGCTTACTCCTTGTTATCCAAAGTCCTTCCCAGTTAGACGAAATTTACGGAAAAGAAGCAGCAAAGTCGATGATGACTAACTGTGCTGTCGAAATTGTATTTACTCCTAAGGATTTGGATGTTGCACAACAACTATCTGAAAGAATTGGGTACAATACCATTGCGGGCAAAAGTCAAAGCAAAGCAAGAGGATTTAAGGGTGGCAACAACAGTGAGACGATTTCTGATCAAAGGCGAGCTTTGCTTTTACCCCAAGAATTAACACAAATGAGCGATGAAAAAGCGTTGATCTTTCGTCGCGGCATTCCTCCTATATTAGCTAACAAAATTCGTTACTTTAAAGAACCCGCTTTTAAGGAACGCTATACATTACCCCCTCCTCAAATTCAGAATGTTAGAGCCCGCTCAGTAACTAGTCCTACTAATCAATGGGATATTCTAAGCACACCAGAAAATATGCGTGAAATAAAGAAAATCATAAAACCCAAAACTGAAGAGCAGTTGCCAATTTCTGAGGAGTTACCCAATCCTAAGTCGATCTCTGATATTGATATAGATCTTACTTATGGGGAGGCCATAAAGGAAATCCAAAATATTGATAATGATGAAGAACTGAGGAAAGCGATTTTGGAAATTGTAACCGGAAAGGAAGAAAATCATGAATGATCAATTTAAGAAAAATTTTCGTCCCGTTTCAGACAGACAAATTCACGCCATACAAAAATTGCTTAAAAAAGGAGGCGCTCCTCCTAAAAACTAGCCTGATATTAGTTCTTTAGAGGCTTCAAAATATATTGAAGAGCAAACAGAAAAAATACAGTAAAATCAAGTGATACGCTTGATAAAAAAAGAGATTTATGATAATAAAATTTCAGAAGATGCGACATTAAAGACACGAGAAAACAATAGTGCTTCCCAAAAACAGCTTGATGTAACAACGAACATGATTAAGAATGGTGCTAAGCCTCCAGTAGGTTGGCCTGATCGTTTAGGATTTCATGATGCTTTGGAATTTGTTAGAGTTAAGACTGACCCTGTTGAGACATATAAAAAACAAGAAAAATATCAAAAATTGTCAAATAAGGATCAAGTGATAGATATGGATCGTTCCCCCACATTAAAACAATATGATTACATAAAGATGTTGATTGAAAATGGTCACGAGGCACCTGAGGGATATCCCAGAATTACAGCAAAGGATGCTGGTAATTATATCAGTGCGGCGCAAGAAGACGGTAAAAGAAGGGCAGCAGATTTTAGGGCATTGCCTTCTCTAGAAGGTATGAAAAGGCCAGACTTGGCAGCGGCGTATCAAACTTTAGCAAGGGCAGAAGCTATTGTAAGCAAGACCCCCTTGTTTCAGAAAAAATCTGATGGAGAAAAAAGGGCCTTTATGGAGGAAATGAAAGAAGGTATTGCCAAACAAGTCGAGCAAGGCAGACACTTAATAAAACGACAAATAACTCAGTCTGTTTTGCCTCAACAAGAGCAACAACCCAAACCAATAGTTGAACAAAAAAAACAGTCAATTTCCCAAGAAAATGTACAAAAAACACCTCAAAAAAATAGATCTCGTTAAATGAGGGGGCAATATGCCCCTTCTATGCTTCATGAACTATCTTTTTTGGGCAAATTCTTACCCAACTCATAGCTGTCTTTGGGACTAGGCTAGATAAGGATAAAAATCCAGGATGATCGAATGACAAGAAAGGGTCGTAAGTTAAATAGCGCAAAATTTTCTCATTTAAGCAGAACTTACAACATGTCATTTTTATGGATGATAAAAAGTGGGGTACGCTCATGTTAAGATGGTGGCTACTGATTGGCTTTTTAACCGCATCCTCTATACGCTCTGGATCATATTATATTGTCAGAAGGTGGGTGGAAATTAGAGGAAATTTGGTCATCTTTGCCTTCGGTAGAGTCAATCGAAGCGGCCCAGAATTTTCCCCAGGGATTTAAGTGTCCTTATATAGCAGAATATGGAAGTTTCCCCGATAAGGGTATTTGGCTTTCATGCTGGCTTATAAGTGAAGATGGGCTGGATAATGAAAAATTTAGGGGCTGACATAGATGTTTAGGTTGGGTGTGATGATAGCGGCCAAGTGATTTGTTGTTAGAGCGGCAGGCCCTGTTAAAGCATTTAGATCATTGCCGATTGTTGATTGCGAAATGGCAGATTGAAGATGATAAGGAAACAGCCTCTGTTGAATTAATTGAGCGCACAGGGGAGACAATATGGCCTTATCCATTACCTGCCGAAGCAATTGAATGACTTCCTGAACAGTTCGGTTCAACCAATGCCATATATTTTGTGAAAGCCCTTCAAGAAATTATCCCTTATGAAGACGGTTATGTCTTATGGGATGGGATATAAGCCAGCTTGTTTGGCAAAAAGACGGAATTGAGATGATTGATCTTAAAGATAAATTATCTAATCCTATCGATTCTTATACTATCAAATTACTGTCTAATGGTTCAGGGGCTGTTTATTTTTACCTGTCACGAGAGGAAGATGATAGCTCATCGTCAGTAGTGATCTATCGGATTGATCTCAAGACCAAAAGTTTTGAACCTATTTATTCCGTAAGCATGATTTTAGAAGCGGAAAAGAATTCCGAGGCTGATAAGGGGGTTAAATATAATCCGATCATCTTGAAAAATGGTGACTTGGCGATTTTAGAGCTGTGCCCGAAAGCATTTCTTAGATTATGGCGGTTTGATTCAAAAGATAAAAGCTGGAAAATACTTTGGAAACATTATCGCGTGGGTTATGGGAATATGCTTGCTTTGCTTCCGACCCCTCATGGGCAGTTTATTCTGATGGATGAAAATACAATATAAACTTTTGCCGATTACACTGCAGATGAGAGTGAAACATCCGATCCGTTGGGAAGATTACGCGTTAAGGGTAATCTTTATCGGCGAAAATGGGTATATGTCTAGTTTAGGGCTGGCAAGTAAATTATTTGTGTTGGGACGAAATTATTTTACAACTGGTGATGATAGAAATGTTCACCACAATGCCTTTTTAGTCAATCTTCCACAAAATAACATAGGGATAATAGTCGATATAGATGAATATCCTGGACGGGTTTTTCAATTAAAAATAGAAGAAGAGCAATATCCCTGGAAATCTCCTGTAGAACATTGAGCGAATAGAGAAGAAAAAGATTATCGCTATGGAAAATCAATAATTATCCCCTTCCTTTCAGCATATATAGGTTAAGGGGTTTTGTCGCCAGCTTTCTGTTCTTGGCTATCCAAAGCATCGGCTAGGCGTACTTTGGCACTACCGCGTTTCAAGGCCTGCTGTTGGGATGGGTGGGGTGCCCAACCACACAGGTAAATGATTTCAAAGCTAGCTGTGATTTTATTATCGCTTGTTTTATATCGCTCCTGATAAAGCTGGGCGGCCTTGGCAAATAACAGGCGCGGCGGTACTTTCCGCTGGCGTTCTTTTAAGGTATTGCTTTCGCCCATGCCTTGGATATCTTTCAAAAGTTCCCGCATATTGCTATAAGTTACTGTCACAATTTCATGGTCAATGACCGGCAGAGCAAAGCCCGCCCGTTGCATCAGGGCTGCCATATCCTGGAGGCCCGCAAAGGGTGAAACCCGCGGACTGACGCCATTCGTTAGTTCAATTTCTGCCTCCATCAATACTTGCCGCAATTCCCTTAAGGTTTCTCCGCCGAACAAACAACCCAGGAAAAGTCCGTCGGGTTGCAGGCAGCGGCGAATTTGGGCCAAATAACCGGGCAAGTCATTGACCCAATGCAGATATAAATTGCTGATGACCAAATCAAAATAATGCGGTTGGAAAGGAATGGTTTCATCACTAACCACTTTGCCACGCAAAAAATCATCCGGTGATAAAAGCGTTAAGGCGGATTGTAGCATGGTATTTGCAGAATCAATCAGGGTTAGGCGCTGCTGCGGATATTTTTGTCGCAGCATCTTGCTTAAATATCCGCCTCGGCAGCCAATTTCCAGAATATAGTGAAAGGACCGTGTGAAATCATCCAGACGTTCCATCAGCAAATCCGCTTGATGGCGAAATAAAAAATCATGCTTGTAGCCATTGGCGGCAACGCGGTTACGGTGCAGTTCTAGCAAATGGCGATCGAAAACCTCAATCATGATTATGCTGCAAATCCCTTATCGTTTTTATAAAACATGGAAACGCTTCATCCGGCGCTTGATTATCCAGTCATCAATCGTTACTCTCAATCATCGCAAAAAAAGGATAACATGTCTATGGCGGCACCCAATAAAGAAAACTGTTTTCAAGCGCTAATTTTCAAATTACAGCAATTTTGGGCCAATCAGGGCTGTGTGATTTTACAGCCCTATGATGTGGAGATGGGGGCCGGTACATTCCACCCGGCCACCACCTTGCGGGCTTTGGGTAAAAAGCCCTGGAAAGCGGCTTATGTGCAACCCTCACGCCGGCCAACCGATGGCCGGTACGGCGAAAACCCCAACCGGCTGCAGCATTACTACCAATTTCAGGTGATTATGAAACCATCCCCTGCCAATAGCCAGGAGCTGTATTTGCAAAGTTTGCAAGCCTTGGGCATTGACCTTTTGAAACATGATATTCGCTTTGTTGAGGATGATTGGGAAAGCCCAACCTTGGGCGCTTGGGGGCTGGGTTGGGAAGTGTGGTTGGATGGGATGGAGGTTTCCCAATATACCTATTTTCAGCAGGTAGGGGGGATTGATTGTGATCCATCCTCAACCGAGCTAACTTACGGCCTGGAGCGTTTGGCCATGTATGTGCAAGGCATTGAAAACGTGTACCAGCTGGATTGGAATGGGGTGACGGGCGCAGGCAACATCACCTACGGTGACGTTTATCTGCAAAATGAACGCGAGTTTTCCGCCTATAATTTTGAACAGGCCGATACCAAACGCCTGTTCCAGCATTTCCAAGATGCCGAAGCCAATTGCCAACAGCTTTTAAAATTACCCAAGCCTTTGGCTTTGCCAGCCTATGACCATTGTTTAAAAGCCAGCCATTTATTTAATTTATTAGATGCGCGCGGGGTGATTTCGGTGGCGGAGCGCCAAGCCTATATCGGGCGGGTGCGGGCCCTTGCTAAGGGCTGCTGCGAGACATGGTTAAATAGTCAAGGGGAGGGTAAATAGATGGCTGAATTCCTGCTTGAAATTCTTTGCGAAGAAATCCCAGCCAGTTTGCAACAGCAAAAAGCTGTGGAATTAGGAAGCTTAATTCATGATCAATTAAATAATCTTAAAATTTCCTATGATCAAAAAGCACAAGTGTTTAGTTCACCGCGTCGATTAATAATCGTCATGGATCAAATGGCCGAAAAGATCGAGGCGCAGATTGAAGAAAAAAAGGGTCCACGGGTGGGATCTGATGACAAAGCCATTCAAGGTTTTTTAAAGGGTGCCGGACTGAAGAGCCTTGACCAATGCGAGCAACAGGAAACCCCTAAAGGTACTTTTTGGATCGCCAAAATCCGTAAGGAAGGGGGATCTGTGGCTGAAATGTTGCCAAATGTTATTGAGCAAGCCATGAAACAAGTCAATTGGCCAAAATCCATGCGTTTTGGCGAACATCAATTTCCTTGGATTAGGCCTTTGCGACAAGTATTGGTGGTTTTTAATGGCAAACTATTGTCGGGCAATCTGAATTTATCTGGCCAGAAATTTGTTTTCACAAATAAAACAGTCGGTCATCGCTTTATGGCGCCCAAGGAAATCACCGTTCAGTCTTTTGCCGATTATCAAGATAAATTACGCAAAGCGTATGTGATCATAGATCAGAATGAGCGCAAAGAAAAAATTAAAAAGCAGATCAAAGAAGCTTGTAAGGCTGGTCATCAACTCAGGCAGGATTCGGCATTGTTAGATGAGGTAGTGGGGTTGGTTGAATGGCCCAAAGTATTATTGGGTAATATTGATTCCGATTTTATGTCATTACCATCCGAAGTGCTGGCAACTTCAATGCGGGTGCATCAGAAGTTTTTTTCAGTCATAGACTTAGATGGCAAGAGTGTGCCTCATTTCCTAACAGTTGCCAATATTGAAGCGCCCGATAAAGGTGAAGCGATCATTAAGGGCAATCAGCGCGTGTTGCGGGCGCGGCTTTCGGATGCGCGTTTCTTTTATGAATTGGATTGCAAAATTTCGCTTGCTGATTACGCCAAGCAAACCCAGGCGATTTTGTTTTATCAAGGCTTGGGCAATGTTTGGCAGAAAACCGAACGGCTGCAATCCTTGGTAAAGAAAATCGGCGCTTATATCCCGACATTCAATGAGGCCTTGGCCGTGAAAGCGGCTGCCTTATGCAAGGCCGATCTGGTCAGTAAAATGGTGCGGGAGTTCCCAGAATTGCAAGGGGTGATGGGCAGTTATTATGCGGCGGTGCACGGGGAAAAGCCGGAGGTCAGCCAGGCCATCCGTGATCATTATGCCCCGCTGGGCCCCAATGACCAATGCCCGCGCCAGCCAATTACCATTGCCTTATCCTTGGCGGATAAGCTTGATAGTTTGGTGGGGTTTTGGGGAATCAACCAGAAACCCACCGGATCGAAAGACCCCTTTGCCCTGCGCCGCCAAGCACTCGGGGTGATCCGCCTGATTTTAGAAAATCAATTACGTCTGCCCTTGCGCGACATCATCCATTTTGCCTATTGGGGATATGGCGAGGTGGGGGTTTGGCAAGATAAATCACCCGCCACCGATAAGGCACACCAGCCTAAATTCATTGCCAACCAATTGCTGGAGTTCTTTGTTGACAGACTTAAAGTGACGTTGAAAGACCAAGGGATACGTCATGACCTGATCACCGCCGTATTCGCCAACCAGCAGGAGGATGATCTGTGGCTGCTGGTTCACAAAATCAAAGCCCTGCAAGAATTTATTGCGAAGGCCGATGGTAACAACTTATTGATAGCGGCCAAACGTGCTGGCAATATTTTAGCGATTGAAGAGAAAAAAGATAATATTGTTTATCAACCCTTAACCGCTTTACCGAAAGTATTGCCAGCAGAGCAGCAATTATTTGACCAATTGGCGAAAATAAAACCGGTATTTATGAAACATTTGCAAGCCGAAAAATTCAATGATGCCTTGACGTTGCTTAGCCAATTGCGCCAACCGCTCGATCAGTTTTTTGAAGAAGTGGTGGTGAACAGCCTCAAGGCAGAGGAACGCTTGCAGCGCCTGCAACTTTTATCCAGCGTACGTGAATTGGTAGTAAAAATCGCTGATTTAAGTAAAGTCGAAGGGATTTAAAATGAGAAAATCATTTTTCGGATTGATTGCATTCGCAATGGTTCTCCCGTTTTTAGCCTATGGGCAAGCAGTGAATTGGGATCAAAAAGCATCACTCAGCAATTAGCGGCCGCCATGAAGGCGGATGCGATGGAAAATTACGGGGAAGCCTTTCCCATATTTCAAAAATTGGCAACCAAATGTTTGGGAATATCCAACAAATTTTTTGAGCGGCTTTGAAGAAGAGGAAAAGGAAAACAGATGAAAAAAGCAGCGTTTTTGGAAAGTTTTACGGCTGCCTGCCAGGCCTATGATGCCAAGAAATACCAGCAAGCTTTTGAACTGTTTCAACCATTGGCCGAGATGGGTGAACCGGTGTCACAATATCGGTTGGGGATTTTCTATTTTCTAGGCCTTCACGTGGAGCAAAGCGAGCAAGAAGCGTTTAAATGGATCAGCAAATCTGCCGAAAGCAATTATCCAGCGGCTTTAAGTACCAAGGGTGAAATGTTGTTGGTAGGCGAGGGGGTTGAGAAAGATATCCATAAAGGAATTTACAAGCTGGTGATGGCGGCGGGTTACGGCTCCAGTAAGGCGCAGGCATTGGCTTGTTTGGCGTATGGGCATTATGTTAATGATCCGGCCAATACCTATTTTTGGGGGTTGCTTGCCAAAAACAACCCGTCTGGTGACGCCGAGCAAAACCAAATGGTTGAAAAATTAATGAAGGGCTTGCAAGCGAAACTGACGCCCGAGCAAATCCAGGCCGCTAAAGACAAAGCCAAAAATTGGCAACCCTTGAAATGGGAACCCCCGGCAGATTTATTTGAGGATTAGGGCGGGTTTGAATATCAGCAGGTAAATTTAAAATCAAGCCTGATTCAACCTATCCCCAATCAACTGGCCGTCTTGCAAATGGATGCGGCGCCAGGTTTTGCTGGCCAATTGTTCATCATGGGTGACCACGGCCACCGTTTTCCCTTGGTCTTTGGCAAGCTTGGCCAATAAATCAAATACCGCATTGGCGTTTTTGGTATCCAAGGCGCCGGTGGGTTCATCCGCAAAAATGAATTGCGGGTCATTGGCCAAGGATCTTGCAATCGCCACCCGTTGGCGTTGCCCGCCCGACAGCTGCGCTGGTCTTTTCAGCGCCTGATCGGTGATGCCCACGGCATCCAGAAGCTCCTTGCTGCGTTTCACCATTTGGGAATGGGTCAATTTTTTGAGTTGCCGCATAGGGATCATGACATTCTCCATAACCGTCAATTCTGCCAGCAAAAAATGGAACTGGAACACAAAACCAAATCGATTTAAACGTACCCAAGCCCGCTCTTCTTCCTGCATCATTGAAGTGGGATGGCCATTAATCATTAATTCGCCATGAGTAGGGCTATCGAGTAATCCCAATAAGTACAGCAAAGAAGATTTACCTGAACCCGATGGGCCAATAATGGAGGCAAATTCTCCTGCCGATAGCTGCAGATTAATGTCACTAACGAGGGTAACGGTTAAATCACCTTCCGTTAAAATACGGCTAAGATTGATGGTTTCCAACACAATGCTCATGTGGCTCCCCGTACAATTACCAAGGGGTTGAGGCGAGCGGCTTTACGGGCGGGCAACCAGCCAGCCAAAACCGCCGCCACCAATGCCAAGCCGCCTGCCAATAAATAGCGTTCAAATGAGCTATCGACAATCAGGGTTTGGTTGGGGTTGGAAGCGCCTGGGGCAGGGATTTGCTCAAGTCCCCAAGATAAGGCATAGCCAATCACCCAACCCATCAAGCTGCCTAAAAATCCTACCACCGTGCCTTCAATCACGAAAATACTGGCAATATTTTGGCTGTTAAGGCCAATTGAGCGTAAAATGGCAATATCACGGGCTTTTTCTAAAACCACGGTTGAAATAATATTGAAAATGCCGAAACCTGCCACAATCAAAATGGCGCTAACGGTTGCGTAAATAATTAAATTTTGGATTTGAAAAACCGCCAATACCCGGCTGTTAGTTTCCTCCCAAGGGGCGGATTTATACCCCCAACGTGCTTCCAAATCCGCTGCTACGGGGATAGAGCGGCTGACGTCGGGCAAGCGGATGCGGATTTCATTAATCACCCGCGGCCGATTCTGAATGGCTTGCTGTTTGATCAAATGAATATAAGCCTGGCCCTCATCGAGCTGATTGAGGCCGGTGCGGAAAATGCCAACAATTTTTAAATTAGTGATAATGCTGGCGGGCGTTGCCGCAATCAAACTGTCCCCGAGATTAGCCCCCAATTTATCCGCTAGCAAACTGCCAATGATGACCCCGTCTGGTACGGAGTTTAATGAGGTGAGCGAGCCTGCAATTAAATCCTCGGGCAGGCTGGTGACGGTGCCTTCGATATCAGGATCAATCCCCAGCATAGAAACGGCGGCATCGCGCCCGCTGCGCCGCAACAGCACCTGGCCGCGCAACACTGGGGCTGCGCTGATACCCTGTTGGTGAAGTGAGTCAAGGATATTCGCAGCCCCTAAAATACCGCGCACCGGTTCTTGGGGGAAAGCGCGTTTTACCTGCACAGCATCGCCCGCATAGATTTGTTCGGCGGGTTGCAGCGCTGGGTAACGCACCTCATCATTCATGACGATATGGGCGTTTGATTCAATGATTTGGGTGCGGAAAAAATCCTGAAACCCTTTCATCATGCCGGAAACCGAGATGAAAAAACCAACCCCCATCGCCACCCCTAAAACCGAGGCCAAAGTTTGGCGTTTCCGCACCGATAGATGCGACCAGGCGATCATCAGGCTTAGCGGTATCATGGGATGATATCCACTGCCCGGCCTGGGCGCAACTGATCGGATGGCGAAATAATAATTTGATCGGTTAAGTTCAGCGGGGTTATGATCTCGGTTTTCTGCAATCCTTGGACACCAATTTTTAGGGGGTAGGCGTTGGGCGTGCCCGTCTTTCACCTGCCATATGTAAATAAAAGGCGGCTGATTAACGCCTGCCTGTTCAAAATGAATGGCGGCGGTTGGCAGCAATAAGGCGGATGGCCGTTCCTCCAAAATCACATTGACGTCCAGGGTCATGCCGATGAGCAACGGGGTGCCTTGGGGAAGATTGGCCTCAACCCGGTAGGTACGGTTGGTGTTGTTGGCGGTTTGATAGATTTTGCTGATGGCCGCTTCAAAAACCCGGCCGGGATAGGCCTCAGCCTTTGCCAGTAAACGCGAATTCAAGGCCAATTTGCTGATATCGCGTTCATCGATATCGGCAATAATCCGCTTTTGGTCACCAGATACAATGGTAAATAAGATGCTGTTCGCGGTTACATTCTGCCCTAAAGAAACATCGCGGGTGCTGATAAGACCGGCAACAGGGGCGGTAATTTTCAGATCGGCCAGCGTATTCTGCTGCAATTGAAGGTTCGCTTGGGCCTGTTGCCGGTCTGATAAAGCTCGTTCAGCGACCTGCGGAGTGGCGATGCCTTTGGCCAGCAAGGATTGCACCCGTTTTTCTTCCTGCAACGCCAGATTATAAACAGCCTGGGCTTCCTGCAACCGCTGCTGCGCTTGCCGGTCATTCATGACAGCCAATATTTGGCCGGGTTCTACCCTGTCGCCGATCTCCGCACGCAGTTCCACAATTTGGCCGCCGCTGACTGGGCTGACTTTAGCAGTCTGCTGCGCCTCAACCAAACCGGTTGCATAAACGGCCTCAACTGCTAAACCCCGCTCTGGCGATACCACTTGCACCGCAATAGGGGCGTAATGATGCCACAACCACCAGGCGCCTCCAGCGACCGGTATCAGCAACAGAATCACCTGCATGAGGCGGCGTTTGAAGGTTTTTGGTTTTTTCATCATTTTATGGGATATTAGTCCTATGAAAGAAAGGCCTGTTAGCTACCTATATAACATGGGGTGGTTTTTGCAGAAGTAAAGCGGGGAATATAGGGAAAATATCACCGGTTGATTTCTACCCGGCTGTGGCGATTAAAAAAAATCATTTTCCCCAACCATTTCTGTAGGAAAGGCAATTGTAATAAGGGAAGGGCTTGATGGCAAAATCCTGATTGCCATAATTGCCGCAGCAGTTTCTTCCCGGTAAAATCGGGGTATTGCTGGCGTAATAAAACGCCTGGGTGAGGGGCTGCAGGGTTTTGTAGATAATCGGCGATCAGGCGGCCAGATTTTTGCCCCAATTCAAAACTTAAGCGGATGCCGCCAGCAGTTAAGGGGGAAACAAGGCCAGCCGCATCCCCAATCAACAAAATTCGCTGGCGGTAAAAAGGTTCAACGCAGCCGCCCACCGGGATTAAGCCGCCATGGGCCCCGATTTTTTGATCGGGTTGTATCTTGAGGACGGGGCGAATAAAATCCAGGAAACTTTCCCCGTCCGGTTTGTGGGATGGGTGATGGACCGCCAGCCCCACTTGCAACCGGTTAATGCCGCCCACCGCCCAACCTAAATAGCCAGGCGCATGAAGATGACTTAAAAAGCAGTGCAGTTCCTCTTCGGCAAAATTGGCAGGCAGGGGATAATCATATTCAATCCCTAACAGGAATTTTTTGTTTTGCCCCAAACCGGATTTTTTAGCCACGGTTGAGCGGGCGCCATCCGCCCCTACCAGAAAGCGCGTGTGTAAGTCGAAATCGGACAGGGAAATCCCGTCTGCTTGTTCCCTATAGTCGCGGAACCGGCAGTTGAAATTGATGGCAACCCCAAGCTCCGTTGCATGCCAAGCCAGCCATTCGAGTATGCCGGAGGTATGGGTAGCCAGAAAAAAATAATCCGGTGTATGCAGGGAAAAGCTTTTCAGATGTTGATCATACAACCGCACGGTTGAAATCTTTTTGGTGAGATGGCTGGGAATCTTATAAAAATCCGCGGCTTCCTGCACCAATAAACCGGTGGTGCCTGGATGATGACCGGCTTTCGGGTTTTTTTCAAGCACCACCACCTTTAATCCCGCTTGGGCGGCTTCTATGGCGCAGGAAAGACCTGCAAAGCTGGCGCCCACAATAACCAAATCCACGGCCCGGTTATAAGAATGAAACATCACACATGCTATAAAATAAAAATGAACGACAGTTTATCATAGATTTTATGGGGAATAAACCTCAGCCCTCAAAAACAATAGCCAGGTAAAAACCTGGCTATTGTTGAAAGCTTAGGACGGTAAAAACTTAACGCACCTTTACATAACTGCCAGGGGCTGGTTCAATCACTTTCCAGCCGTTGTCCCCTGGGTTGCGGGCGGCTATTTGTTCGCCCGTGAATGATACAACCCACTTTTGCCAATCATTCCACCAGGATCCCGGATGTTGGGTTGCTTGCTGCAACCATTTTTCAGGGTCACCCGGTAACTTGTCATGGGTCCAGTAGGCATATTTGTTAGTGGCAGGCGCATTGATAACGCCCGCAATATGGCCTGAACCGCCCAATACAAAACGCCTATCGCCGCGATATAATTGGGTGGCCGCATACACCGATTTCCAAGGCGCTATATGATCTTCCTTGGTGGCTAGGATGTAGCTGGGGGTTTGAATTTGTCTGAGGTCAAGTGGGATGTTGGAAAAAGACAATTCCCCTTTTACCAATTTGTTTTCTAAATACATGTTGCGTAAATAAAAACTGTGCATTTGGGCGGGCATACGGGTTGAATCGGAATTCCAATATAAAAGGTCAAAGGGCATGGGTTCTTTGCCCAACAGGTAATTATTGATGACGAAACTCCATATTAAATCGTTGGCCCGCAACAAGTTAAAAGTGGTGGCCATCTCACTGCCAGATAAATAACCGGTTGCCTGCATTTTTTTCTCAAGGGCTTGTAATTGGACCTCATCAATAAATACCCCTAATTCGCCTGGCTCGGTGAAATCAACTAGGGTGCTGAGATAGGTGGCACTATGGATAAGCGGTGATGATTTCTTGTTTTTTGCCTTTTTCTGCTGTGCCTCTAAATAAGCCAAGGTGCAAGCCAGTAAAGTGCCGCCCAAGCAGTAACCTACGGCATTTACCCCTTTTGCCTTGGTAATTTGCTGGATGGTTTCAATGGCAGCAAGGATTCCTTCTTGCATATAATCTTCAAAAGTTTTCCCGGCTAATTTTTCATCCGGGTTGACCCATGAAATCATAAAAACGGTATGTCCTTGGCCAGTTGCCCAGCGGACAAAAGAATTATTTTCTCGCAGATCCAGGATATAATATTTGTTGATCCAGGGCGGAATGACCAGCAAGGGCCGTTCATAAACTTTTTCCGTGGTCGGGTTATATTGGATCAATTGCATCAGGCTGTTTTGGTAAACCACTTGCCCAGGGCTGGTGGCAATATTGCCACCTAATTGGAAGGCATTGGGGTCAGTCATGGTGATTTGTAAATGGCCGCGGCCTTTTTCCAAATCACGCAATAAATTTTGTAAGCCCTGAACCAAATTCTGTCCCTTACTGTTAATGGTTGTCCGCAAAATTTCAGGGTTGGTCAGCAAAAAATTGCTGGGGGATAAGGCATCGACAAACTGGCGTAGGTAAAAATCAACTTTTTTGGCGATTTGGGGATCAAGATCTTTGGCTTCACGGGTTAAGTTCAGCATCCATTTAGCTGACAGCAAATAAGATTGCTTCAAATAATCAAACACCACATTCTCTTGCCAGGCGCTATCCTTGAACCTTTTGTCTTGCGGTTGGCTCATAGGAGAGGGGGGTACCGGGGCATTGCCTGCCATCCGTTGCCAGGTTGATTGCCATAATTTCTGATATTCTTCCCACCAAGCCATTTGGTATTGCCATAAACGATCGGGATGGCGCAGCAGCTGGGTCAAATATTCTTGGAACGCTTGCCCAACATTAAAAAAATTTTCAGTTCCCATCGAAGAATGACTAGGTTGTTGCTGAAGGAATTTTTCAATGATTTGTTGGGATTGTTTGCCCATTTGGGCCAGCCAGTCTATCATGGCGTTTGGGGAAGAAGGGGGTTGCGAAGATTGATTCATCATAATACCTAAAGGATTGGGTGGATATTTGCACTATTGACGATTAGCATCATTAACACTTTATTGATTTATAGGATAAGTTATTCTAAGTTTCAAACAGGAATGTTTCTGGCGTGGTCAATATAGCCAAAAAATTCAGCTTGAGACAATATAAGTTTTTTATGATCACCATCATTAGGTCTGGCATTAGGTCTGAAATGCGTAGGGTTCAACAAAAAAGATTCAAAGCGCCACATAAATCTAGCCAATTAAAATATTTGGTGATTGTTTGCGCTTGTTTTTTCACAGTCGCTTGCGCGCAAAGGTCATTTCCTAGATTACAAGATTTTTCAACCCAACCTTGGCAAAAAAGCCAAGTGGATTGGGTAAAGATGCGGGAAGAGTTATTAAAACAGCATCAAAAAGGCTTGGATATCATGACAAGCAACCCGCTATCATTTAAAAACGGAAGGCAATGAATTATGAGAATGATCATTTTACCAGCAAGGATATAAAGTTTATGGACAGAAATTTAGCTTTGGAAGCCGTTCGTGTTACTGAGGCCGCCGCCTTGGCTGCTGCAAAATTGATGGGTCAGGGAAATGAAAAAGCAGCTGATCAAGCAGCGGTGGATGCCATGCGTCGGGCCTTCAACAGTTTGGCGATTGAGGGTACCGTGGTGATTGGGGAGGGTGAACGGGATGAGGCACCCATGTTATATATCGGGGAAAAGGTGGGGGCGGGTGGGCCAAAAATTGACATCGCCCTTGATCCGCTTGAGGGAACTTCGATCACCGCCAAAGGTGGGCCCAATGCCTTGGCGGTGGTTGCCATGGCCTCCGCGGGAGGATTTTTATATGCCCCTGATGTTTATATGAATAAAATTGCGGTGGGCAGCGGCGTGCCCAGGCACGCCATTGATCTTGATGCAAAACCTGCTGAAAATATTAAAGCCGTGGCTAAGTGCCGTGGGGTTGATGTGGGCGATATCGTCGTGTGTATTTTAGACCGTCCCCGTCATGCGGAATTAATTAGCCAGGTGCGGGCTGCAGGGGCCCGGATTATGTTGATTGATGATGGCGATGTTAGCGCGGTTATTGCCACCAGCCAGCCGGATACCGGGGTGGATATGTATATGGGGATTGGTGGGGCGCCGGAGGGGGTATTGGCCGCTGCTGCCCTTCGCTGTACGGGCGGATTTATCCAGGGCCGCCTGCTATTTCGGAATGACACAGAGAAAAAGCGGGCGGATCGGTGCGGCATTACGGATTTAAACCGTAAATACAGTTTGGAAGAATTGGCCCATGGGGATGTTATGTTTGCGGCCACTGGGGTCACGGATGGCAGCATGCTGCATGGGGTGCGGCGGAATCGGCAAAGCGGCCGGACGCATTCGGTGGTCATGCGTTCAAAAACAGGTACGGTGCGCTTTATTCAAGCTCACCATGATTTCAGCCGGAAGCAACCATTGTCTTCCTAGGATTTAAGTTATGCAGGATGGGTTGGCTTTTCTGGGCGTCCAACAATCAGTAACCGGAAAAAAATGGCAACAACGATCAGGTTCTGAGCGTTTAGGGTTAGCTATAGCCCAACGCTTACAATTGCCTGAAATTGTTGGGGTATTACTGGCAGGCCGCGGTATTGCTATTGATGATGCTCTTGGTTTTTTAACCCCTACCTTGCGTGAATTGCTGCCTGATCCTTTAGTCATACCTGGAATGGATGCCGGAATCGCGCGGGTTTTAAGCGCCTTGTTCAAGCAGGAAAAAATCGCCATATTTGGTGATTATGATGTGGATGGCGCTACATCCGCGAGCCTGCTCAAAAGGTTTTTTGATGCCCTGGATGTTCCTGTCCGCCTATATATCCCCGACCGTATGTTGGAAGGCTATGGCCCGAATTTTAAAGCCATGCAACAACTGCATCAGGAAGGAATTAGGCTGGTTATCACGGTTGATTGTGGCACCTCATCGGTTGAGGTGATCGCTCAAGCTTTAGAAATCGGATTGGCAACGGTAGTGATCGATCACCATGTGGCAGATGCCAATCTTCCCCAAGCCGCAGCTATTATCAACCCTAACCGGTTGGATACCCCTGCTGATATTCGTCAATCTTACGGCCAATTGGCCGCCGTTGGCATGGCTTTTTTATTTTTGGTTGGTCTTAACCGGGCGTTGCGGCAAAAGAACTTTTATCAAGGTAAGCGCAGCGAGCCTGATTTACGGCAATGGTTAGATATTGTGGCTTTAGGGACCATCTGTGATGTGGTGCCCTTAACCGGGCTTAACCGGGCTTTTGTCAGCCAAGGTTTGAAAATTATGGCGCAGCAGGGTAACCCCGGATTAAAAGCGTTGATGACGGTCACGGCTTTAGACCAAGCGCCCAGCGCCTATCATGCGGGCTATGTTCTGGGCCCGCGCATTAATGCAGGGGGGCGGATCGGCACGGCGGATTTGGGGGTGCGGTTATTGTCCACGAACGACTTCCTAGAAGCCCAGGGGATTGCCGAGCAATTGCACCGCCTGAACCAAGAACGCCAGGAGTTGGAGCAAAAAGCTTTTGAAGAAGCCCTATGGATGGCGAAAAGCCAGCAATTCTCGCAGCCGACCGATATTTTGCTGGTGTCCTCACCATTGTGGCATCAGGGGATTATTGGCATTATCGCCGGACGACTCAAGGAACATTTTCATCGACCGGTTTTTGTGGTCAACCTCCAAGACCAGCTTGCCAAGGGATCGGGAAGGTCTGTCCAGGGGCTTGATTTAGGGACTGCCGTTATTGCGGCCCGGCAAGCAGGTTTGGTGCAGGCAGGTGGGGGACATCCCATGGCCGCTGGCTTTACTGCCGATGCCTCAGGTCTTGATACATTAAAAGTTTTTTTAAACCAGCATTTACGGCAGCAAGCACGCCAGGTTTCCTATATACCGGCCATGGAGATTGACGGGTTATTAACTGCCCAAGCGTTAACGCCTGCTTTATATCAACAAATCAGCCAAATCGGTCCCTTTGGCAATGGCAATCCAGAACCGCGTTTCGCCATCGCCGATGTGCGGTTTTTGAAAACAGAAATTGTGGCAGAGAAACATGTGCGTTGTCTGGCAATCGGCCAGGACCGCAAAAGTTTTAAGGCAATGGCTTTTAGGGCGGCTTCCTTACCCTTAGGGCAATTATTGTTGAAACCCCACACCCTTTTCCACCTGGCCGGTACCCTGCGCCTGAATTTATGGAATGACCGTGAAGATATCCAGTTCATTATTGAGGATGCGGTTGTTTCTGACCGTCAAGGCTAGGCAACAGCTACCGAACCGTCACTTGCACCGCATAACAGCCGGATTTGGCAAAATTCAGCTCAATTTGAAACTGGGATTTGGGCGCTAAAATTTGGGACAAATCCATTAACATAATATGAGAATCATTCGGCATAAAAACCACCTGCTGCTTGGCGGGAATGACCACTGTTTCGCGCGGGCGCATCATCAGAACCATCCCGTCTGTCATTGTTGCGTGAATAGCCGCTTTCTTGGCGATATTGGTTTCAACCTTGATTAATTGATCAGGCTGCGATGATTGATTGGTTAAAGTTAAATAGATGGCGGCAGGCATTTGTTGATTGGTTACAGGCCTTGCCCAAGCGTTGGAAACCACAATTGTGTGATCATTTTTGCATTCTGCGGCCATTGCCATGGCTGTCATGCTGGTCAATAAACTGATCAGGATGAACAATAATTTAAGGAGCGTCCAAGGGTTGGTAAAGACAGGCATAGGTAGAAATCCTTTTTTCTCTTTTTGCAGATCTTTTTAAGTGGTTGGCTAATTTTTTAATTCAACATTTTTTGCAGGGTGGTAAGAATATCTTCCGCCGGATCATTCCAACGGAAAATACGATCAAAAACCCCTTGCGGATTAACCAGGTAAAAATAACCGGAATGATCAATGCCGTATCCGTCGGGCAAATCCATCTGTTCCACGCGGCTATAATAGACCCGGAAGGCGGCCGCCGTTCTTTGAATATCATTACTGCTGCCGCTTAATCCCAAAAGGGTGGGATAAAAAGTGCTGGCATATTCGCTAGCGATGGCCGCTGTATCCCGCTCAGGATCAAGGGTAATAAAAATCCCTTGAAGCTTATGGGCTTTTTGCCCCAACCCCTCTAAAATCAGGGCCATTTTATCAAGAGCAGTCGGGCAAATATCAGGGCAATGGGTGAAGCCAAAAAATATCAACTGCCATTTTCCGGGAAAATCTTGGTTCGTTACTGTTTTTCCCTGGGCATTGGTTAATTGAAATTCTGTACGGATTAAGCTTGGGGCAGAAGAGGGAGGCGATTTAGAAGAGGGGGATTGCAGATAACCCAAAATTATGCCAACGCCTAAAAAAACCAGCGAGCATAAAAGGGCAATCGTAAAATACTGGAAGGTTTTTGATAATTGGGCCATCAGACATCCATAGGAATTGAACAGGTACAATCTAGCATCAAGTCGATAAAGGAATAAAGCACTATAGTGTCACATTCCCCTTATCCGGCCACTGATTAGAGTGCTAAGTAATCCTTACTGATTATAACCATTGTTTATGTCCATAAGAAAAAAACGTGGAAAATCAGCAAGCCAGTGGAAGAATCTGTTGATTTTCAAATGGTAACAGGATAGATGTAAAAACCAGGTCGCTGTCCCCATCGTCTAGAGGCCTAGGACACCACCCTTTCACGGTGGTGACACGGGTTCGAATCCCGTTGGGGACGCCATGTTTTCTCTCTGCTCATAAACTTCCATTTTTGAACTTTACCGGTCCTTTTTTTAAAAGACATTTTTAATGGAAATTTAAGCAAACATCCGCAGATTCCATATTTCTATTTTCCCCTACGTATTGTTCATGGTAAAGCCAATTAGCATTTTACCGAAAATAGGAATTTCATATGCTAGGAAAAAAATTACTCTATTTAGCTTTACTAGGGGTTGGGTTGTGCTCAGCAGAGCTTTATGCTCAAAATCCTAGGGTGCAAATGCTTACCGTTTCTTGGCCCAATGGATGTCAGCCAGAATATTGCCAAATGAAGCAAAGCCATGATTCTAGTCAATTATGGTGGGTTTGTAGTAATACGTCCCTAGATACAAACGAAACGGTATCGGGATTTGTTTCTTTGAAAACCGGACAATTAAAACCAGTCGGATTTTTACTGTCTAGGGATCAATTGAAAAAATTGCTTAATTTACCTCCGCAGGCCTATTTTAGGGTTGAAGCGGTAACGGCACCCCCAAAAAGAACTTCAACCTCTTTCTTCAAGAATGTGTCTTCAGGTTTCATCACGGCTCCGTTGCAAACCAATTGAAAATCTTAAAACGTTGGTCTAATATCCCCTAATCTATACCAGCCCCTAGAAATATATCCATCTTTTCCAGTTGAATTTTAGCTTTGATCGCCCCACCTCAGAAGTAGCGTAACCCGGCCTTTATAATAAATGATCGGAAAAGAGGGTCATGAATGAATAGATTTTTTACACTGCGTTTGTTTGTTGACCATTCTTTAGAGGCAGATGGATTGGTTGAGGTTAGTGAAGACCAAGCACACTATTTAACCCAAGTCATGCGAATAAAACCGTTGGAAGAAATCGCTCTTTTTAACGGCCGTGAGGGGGAATGGATTGCCCGTACAGAATCCATTAACCGCCGCCAGGTTCAATTACGTATCCTTAGGCTTAACCGCCTTCAACCGGCGGCTGTGGAATTGCATTTATTTTTTGCTTTATTAAAGAAAGACCCAACCGACTGGTTGATTGCCAAAGCAACCGAGTTGGGGGTTTCCCATTTTCACCCCATGATCACCCAATATACCATGGCGGAACGGGCAAAAATAGAGCGCTGGCAGCGTATTGCGGTGGAAGCCGCCGAGCAAAGCCAGCGTTTAAACATACCCCAAATGGACGAACCCGTTCCCTTAGCAACCGTTTTCCAAACATGGTCACCCGATTGTCCCGTTTTTCTGTGTGCGGAAAAAGGCCAAGCCCAATCTTTCAGATCCCTATTCGAAACTTCCGGCCATAAGTTTGCCCCGAAAGGGGCGGTCATGATTGGCCCAGAGGGGGGTTTTCATCAAAAAGAGCTTGATTTTATTGCCAGTCATCCTTTTGTTTGGGCGGTTGGGTTGGGCCCCAGATTGCTCCGTGCTGAAACTGCTGCCATGGCGGCCCTGGTCAGCTGGCAATTATGTTTCGGCGATACTCTCGAGCGTCCGGCTGCCATGCTTTCTCACCCAATCAATTAAGGAACATTTATATGTCCGCAATTCCTGATGTTCAGAATGAAATCATCACCTCGAAAAAGCAGCTGGTCGATTATTTGGCATCTGGGTGCAAACCCAAAAAAGACTGGCGCGTTGGCACGGAACATGAAAAGTTTTTGTTTCATCGTTCAACCTACAAATCCTTAAATTATGAGGAAAAAGGCGGCATCCGGGATATTTTGCTGGCGTTGACAAAATTTGGTTGGAAGGTCAGTGAAGAGATGGGACAGCCGATTGCTTTACATCGCGGTAAAGCGGCCATAACCTTGGAACCAGGCGGGCAATTTGAACTTTCAGGCGCCCCTTTGGAAAACCTTCATCAGACCCAGGAAGAATTTGCTGAGCATTTTGCTGAGTTAAAGAAAATTCAGGATGTTTACAATTTTGGCATTTTACCCTTGGGATTTCAGCCGAAATGGTTAAGGGGGGATATCCCCTTAATGCCGAAGGCCCGGTATCAAATCATGCGCGAATATATGCCGAAAAAAGGATCTCTGGGTGTGGATATGATGCTTCGCACCTGTACAGTACAAGCAAATCTAGATTTTTCTTCCGAAGCGGATATGGTGAAAAAATTCCGGGTTTCCATGGCCCTGCAATCGCTGGTCACTGCTTTGTTTGCCAATTCACCATTCACGGATGGCAAGCCTAATGGCTTTGAAAGCTATCGCAGCCATATTTGGAACAATACGGACCCTGACCGTTCAGGCATTCTAAGCTTCGCCTTTGATGCGGACATGTCTTTTGAAAAATATGTGGATTATATTTTAACAGTTCCCATGTATTTTGTGTACCGGGAAGGGCGTTATATCAATGCGGCTGGCCAGTCTTTCAAAGATCTCATGAAAGGCAATCTACCGGCCTTGCCTGGAGAACAGGCAACGCTTGGCGATTGGATCAACCATTTGGGGGTGGCTTTTCCTGAAGTGCGGTTAAAAAAATATCTGGAAATGAGAGGTGCGGATGGGGTTCAGGTAAATGCTTTGCCCGCCCTGCCCGCTTTGTGGGTAGGATTGCTTTATGATGAACAGGTTTTGAATGAAGCGGAAAGCTGGATTAAGAAATGGAAACTACCGGATATCCAACAATTGCGTTTGGATGTGCCAAAATTAGGATTGAAAGCGCTGCTTGGAAAACAGCCCGTTTTAGAGTTATGTAAATCAATGCTACAGTTAAGTTTAGAAGGATTGCATAGGCGAGGCATCAAGAATAAGCAGGGACATGATGAAACCGTTTATTTGGATTTTTTACAAGAAGTCATAAAGTCTGGAAAAAACCCGGCACAAATGATGTTGGAGCAATACCATCAAGGTAAATTACCTGATATGGATTATATCTTTCAACATTACGGGATATGATCTTTACAAAAAATTATAAGGGTCAATATCGATTATAATTTTACCGGAGGCAGGTACCACCACATTTCTAAGCCAGTTTTGGATCAGCAATTGGGGTTTTAAATGACGGGTTGTTTTTAAGAGGAAACGTTGCCGGTAACGTCCTCTGATCATCGATAAAGGGGCTGGGGCAGGCCCCAAAATAGTAAACCCTTCACCACTCGGAATCTGGGCTTGCATGTCCGCACAAATTTGATGGAGTAAAGTTTCGCTTGGCGCTGAAACAATTAAAGCGGCTAATCTGCCGAAAGGGGGCATCCCAGCAATTTCACGGTTCTTCCACTCAATTTCTAAAAAACTTTCCTGATCATAAGTGGCAAGTGCTTGGATTAAGGGGTTCAGCGGTTGATAAGTCTGGATCATCACCTGGCCCGGATAATCGCCGCGCCCGGCTCTTCCCGATACTTGCTGCAGCATTTGCCAGGTTTTTTCCGCAGCCCGCAAATCCCCGCCTTGCAGCCCTGCATCCGCATCAATGATACCCACCAAGGTTAAATGGGGAAAATGGTGGCCTTTAGCGATGACCTGCGTGCCGATGATAATATCCACTTCCTGCGCTTCCACCTGGCGGACAAACTTTTCAATTTGCTGTTGATCACCCAAGGTATCACTGGTGCTGACAATCGTCCTGGCGGATGGGAACAAGGTTGCAACTTCTTCGGCCAATTTTTCAACCCCCGGCCCGCAAGTGGCCATGCTGCCATGTTCATGGCAATTTGGGCAGGTGTCGGTTATGGGCGTATGATATCCGCAATAATGGCATAAATTCATTTTTTTTTGCCGGTGTTGCACCAGCCAACTGCTACAATGCTCGCAGCGCCAGCGGAAACCGCAAGCCTTGCATAAAACTAGGGGTGCATAACCACGCCTATTTAAAAATAATAATGTTTGTTGGCCTTTGGATAAAGTGACATCGATTTGATCGCATAGGGACTTTGCCAGCCAATGCTGCCTTGCGGGCGGTAACGCTATTAAATCGATGATTTGAATGCTGGGCATTTGGATTTGGCTGTGTCGGACGGTTAAACGGCATTCATGATAACGGCCGCGTTTGACATTGGCCAATGTTTCAAGCGAGGGCGTGGCTGAAGATAAAACCACCGGGCATCCAGCTATTTGGCCCCTGACCACGGCAATGTCACGCGCATGGTAAATAGAACCTTCTTCCTGTTTAAAAGAATTATCATGTTCCTCATCAACCACAATCAAACCCAATTGTTGAAAAGGAAGAAAAAGGGCCGATCTGGCACCCACGATGACGGAGCATAAACCTTTGCTGATCCCATACCAAATACGGCGTTTTTGCCCCAAGGGAATTTCTGAATGCCAAGCGGGCGGGGTATAACCAAATCTTTCGTGAAAGCGTTCCAGCCATTGAGTGCTAAGGGCAATTTCAGGCAAAAGGACTAAAGCTTGTTTGCCCAAACGGACACAATCCATAATCGCTTGAAAGTAAACTTCCGTTTTTCCAGAACCGGTTACCCCATATAATAAAACTGGTTGGAATTTTTGGGCGGCCACTTGCGCTGATAAATAACGGGCGGCCTGTTTTTGTTGCTCGCTGAAATGATCGAGCATCGGGTGTAATATAACCGCAGGGATCGAAGGGGTGTTTAAAGTGACGTGCTGCAAAAAGCCCTGCTGGAACAATTGGGCAATTTTAGCCCTTGATAATCGGCTTTTAGACATAAGCTCCGTAACAGTTGTAATTGTCTGTTGCTGCGTAAGTTCAGCAATTTTTTGCATATTATCGGAAAAAACGGAATCCTCGTGCATTTTCCCAGTCAACTGGATCTTGGTTGGCAGGGAAATTTTTTTCGCTTGCTGCCACAGCCCAATGACCATTTTCAACACATTCCCAGCTGGGATCATGTTATATTCGGCTATCCAATCAATTAAAGATTTTATCTGCGGGGAAAGGGGGGGCAGCTCCAGGCAGGAAAAAATAGGTTTAATTGCCGATACAGGTGCTTTGATATTTTTGGCCCACACCATACCCGTTAATATTTTTTGACTCTTTCCCCAGGGCACTTGAACTAAACTACCTACAAACACCTTTTGATTCGGTTGGACACGGTAGGTATAGACCTGGCTTAAAGGCAACGGTAACAAGACATCCACCAAATCACCCGTTTCAACCGAAAGGATTTTGGTATCTAGGGTGGTTGGATTTTTAGAATTTGGCAAAATTCTCATACACCTAATGTTTAGGCCGTTTTCAGTAAACATATTATTTTCATTAGCATAGCGCAAACAGCTATTGCCCTCAAGTAACGAATAATGTAACTATTTTTTTTATCAAAGAAAAAGGGAAGAGCTGATGAAATTTTTTATTGATACAGCTGATACCAATGAAATTAAAGATCTTTTATCAACTGGGTTGATTGATGGTGTGACCACTAATCCTACCTTGATTGCGAAAAGCGGGCGTAAGTTTCTCGAGGTGATTGCCGAGATCTGTGAGCTTTTGCCTGGCCCTGTCAGTGCTGAAGTAACGGCTACAGAATATAATGCCATGATTCGCGAAGGACAAAAACTGGCGGCTATTGCTGGGAATGTGGTGGTAAAAGTTCCTTTAACGGTGGACGGTTTGAAAGCTTGCCACTTTTTATCCAACCAAGGAACTCCCGTCAATGTTACATTATGCTTCAGTGCGGCGCAGGCCTTGTTGGCGGCAAAGGCTGGCGCCACCTACATCTCTCCTTTTGTGGGCAGGCTAGATGACCAAGGCGTTGATGGCATGCAATTGATCCAAGAAATTATCCAAATTTACCATCATTACCCCCAACTGACCACCCAGGTTTTGGTGGCCTCAATCCGTAATCCTAAACATGTGGTTGAAGCTGCATTGATGGGGGCCGATGTTGGCACGCTTCCACCCAGTGTTTTGCGACAAATGTATTATCATCCTTTAACCGACAAAGGGTTGCAGGCCTTTCTTGCCGATTGGTCAAAAACTGGTCAATCAATCTTATAGTAAATTTTACGAGGATATGTATCATGGTTAAGGTCAATGAAGATGGCAGAACAGCTTTGGCGGTTAAAGAAACACTAGAAAAGCTTACGGCATCAGATGTTATCCAATATTTGCAACAGCATCCGGATTTCTTCGGCCGCCATCCAGAAATATTAGAAAGTCTAAATCTTCCCGTCCGTAACCAAGGCGATAAGATAGTCGATCTGCAACAATTTATGGTTAGCCGATTGCGGCGAGATATGACAAAACTAAGGGCTGAAAAAGAAGAATTCATTGCTAACACCCGCGATAATATCCAAACCCAAGATCGGATCCAGCAAGCAATCCTGAAAATTCTTCAAGCTGAGACCGTTGCGGCTTTAATTAAAATTATCATCGGTGAATTGCCCGTCTTGTTGGACGTTGACCATGCGGTTTTATGTTTAGAAGGAAGTGCTAAAAATTACCATGTTCTTCACGATTTACCCATCCGTTTTTTGAAGAATGGCAGTATTGAAAAATTGATGAATGGAACGGATCAGCCTGTTTTATTGCGGGACGATATTAACGGGGATACCCTTTTATATCCAACCACCACCGCGGTAGCGCTTGTGCGCTCAGACGCCTTATTGCGCTTGAAATTCAGCAAAACAACGGGATTACTTGTTTTTGCCACCCGTCATCCGGGTTATTTTGATGCGGAACAAGGCACAGATTTTTTGAAATTTATGGGCAGGGTCATTGAAATTACCTTGCAACGTTATCTCAATTAAGAATTTGCAGATTATTCATGGTAGAGCTTGACCAACACTTGGCTTTATTAATGGCTAAATGGCAGGATCAGTTAGCCTTACAAAAAAGGTTTTCGCCCCACACCTGTTCGGCCTATCAACATGACCTGCTGGCTTTTTTAAAATTCCTGACACATTACCGCGGTGAAAGAATATCATTGCCCTCTTTGCGCGCTTTAACCCGCCATGATTGGCGTTCCTGGATGTCTGAACGCCATCAAACCGGTCACCTGGCGTCTTCCACCGGTCGTGCGGCCAGTGTTATTAGAAATTTTTACCGCTTTATTGCCAAGGAAGAGGGGGGTGAGCTGCCCCCGGTCCAGCATTTTAAAACCCCTAAAAAACCTCATTTATTACCCAAACCTTTATCGGTTGAACAAGCGCAGGAAGTAACAGAAAACGTTGCAATTTTAACAGAAGAAGGTTGGGTGGGTAAAAGGAATTTGGCTGTTCTTTTGTTACTATATGGGTGTGGGTTGCGTATTGGAGAGGCTTTGTCTTTAACCAAAACCCAAGCGCCTGTCAGGGGTCAAGAAGTTCTGATCGTGACGGGTAAAGGCAATAAAGAAAGAAGGGTACCGCTTTTGCCGGTGGTCGTAACGGCGATCCAGGACTATATCCAAGCCTGTCCTTGGGATCTCGCGAAGGAAAATTTTTTGTTTATCGGGGAAAAAGGCAAAAAATTAAGTCCTCGGATTATTCAACTGGCCCTCGAGCGGTTACGTAAAATTTTGGGCCTACCGAATAATGCTACCCCTCATGCCTTGCGCCATAGCTTTGCCACCCATTTATTATCGGCAGGCGGGGATTTACGCACTATCCAGGAGCTATTAGGACACGCTTCTTTATCTACAACCCAGCGCTATACAGCCGTCAGCAGCCAGCAGATTTTAGATATCTATCAAAAAGCGCATCCCCGTGCGAAAACTGGCGGTTATAAATGAGTGCCACCAACGGTCAATCCTTCAATTTTGATCGTAGGCTGGCCAACCCCCACCGGAACACTTTGCCCATCCTTGCCGCAAGTGCCAACCCCGGCGTCAAGTTTTAAATCATTCCCGATCATCTTTACTTTTGTTAAAATATCAGGGCCATTGCCAATTAAGGTTGCCCCTTTGACCGATGGGCCGATTCGCCCATTTTCAATCATATAAGCCTCCGAAGTGCTGAAGACGAATTTGCCGGAAGTAATATCCACCTGTCCGCCTGAAAAATTCACGGCATATAAACCTTTCTTAACGGATTTGATAATTTCATCGGAACTATACCGACCATTTTCCATCAAGGTATTGGTCATGCGCGGCATTGGCAGATGCGCATAACTTTGCCGACGACCATTGCCGGTGGACCGGGTATTCATCAAACGCGCATTTTGACGATCCTGGAGATAGTTGACTAAAATGCCATTTTCGATCAGAACAGTCCTTTGCGTCGGCGTGCCTTCATCGTCCATCGTCAACGAACCACGCCTTTCCGATAAGGTACCGTCATCGACAACCGTAACGCCTGAGGCAGCAACCTGTTTTCCTAGAAGCTCAGAAAAAGCCGACGTTTTTTTCCGGTTGAAATCACCCTCTAATCCATGGCCGATGGCTTCATGTAAAAGAACACCGGGCCATCCTGAGCCCAAAACGACGGTCATTTCACCTGCGGGCGCTGGTTGGGATTCAAGGTTAATCAGGGCCTGACGTACGGCTTCATCCACCGATTTTTTCCACGAATCCTGTTCAGTGAAAAGTTGGTACCCAACCCTCCCGCCAGTGCCGCAAGAACCCATCTCCTGCCTATCACCTTTTGTAACCATAACGCTGACGTTTAATCGGACCAAGGGACGGACGTCGGTGTAAAACGAGCCATCGGCACGGATCATCTGAATAACCTGCCAAGAACCTAGTAAAGAACACATGACTTGTTTAACCGATGCCTCTTTTTGCCGGGTATAGGTATCAATTTGTTTTAACAAAGAAATTTTTGCAGCCGTATCCATACCCATTAACGGATTGTGGTCACTATATAACAGTTGATTTGTCCGATATGGGTTTTCTGATAAATTGATTGAGGCAGTAATAGGAATGGACCTAACTGTACTTGCCGCCCGCAACAAAGATTGTTCGCTTAATTCATTAGAATGGGCATAAGCCGCCACATCGCCAATGACACGCCTTAATCCAAAACCTTGGACCACATCAAAGCTTGAGTTTTTTAAGATGCCGTCATCGAAGGAAAATGCTTCATTCTGACGGTATTCAAGAAATAATTCGCCATCTTCCGCCCCTTTTAAGCTGTTTTGGACGATAGCGGTTGTCTTTTGACGATCTAATAAGTTAAAGAAGTGGTTATTGGCTGGGTGCAAGGCTTTTGTCATGAGTATTTATTCCCTATTCATCATTCGTATGTTATCATGGCACATTTATATGTAGGGCCTTTTACGGTGTTTTAAATATCGCGTCCCCGAAAATTGCGTCACAACGCCGCATTGGGGGACAAAGATAATCCCAGCCCGGGCAGCAATTGTTTACAGGGTTCGATTGTACAGGATTTAAACGCATAAACCAACATATGGTTTTTATTTCAGTAATTTTTCATTTTTTAGCTTCAACAGCTTGCCAGACTGGACAATAAGATGATAATAAGCTTAGGATAGCTACCAAGGTAAGTAAACATTTTACGTGGCTAGGCTTCTTTTCATATTGCCCTAACCTGGTATAAGTAATAAATGGGTATATAGGTAGGACTTTTTCCATGGTATTCATTCGTCCGTCATTAAAATCTAAAGGATGTCCTCTCATGTTTCAAAAGCTTATTCATAGCTTTATTTTTTTGTTGATGAGTTTCAGCATGGGGTTGGCCCAAGCAGCAGAATCTGTCCAATCATGGCAGATAGGGCTTCCAGCGCCAGCCTCAACGCGAATGCAAGCCATTGAAGATTTTCATGATCTTCTTTTGGTGATCATTACCGCTATTGTCCTCTTTGTGTTGGTATTGATGGCAATAACAATCATCCGTTTTCGCGATAAACCTGGTCGTGTACCTTCAAAAACTTCACACAATACCCTGATTGAGGTGCTTTGGACAGTGGTGCCCGTGTTGATTTTGGTGGTTATTGCTATTCCTTCCTTGCGTATTTTAAATCAATTTGACCGCATTCCAACCGCTGCTAGCGAAGTAGTCCCGGAAATGACGCTCAAGGCCATTGGCCATCAATGGTATTGGTCTTATGAATATCCTGACAGTAATTTTGCTTTTGACGCCCTGATGATCCCGGATGATAAAATTCAACCAGGTCAGCAACGGTTACTTGAAACAGATAATCGGATCGTTTTGCCTATTAACACCCCCATTCGATTACAAACCACATCGATGGACGTCATCCACTCATTTGCAGTACCAGCCTTTGGCATTAAATTGGATGCTGTTCCCGGACGTTTAAATGAAACTTGGATGATGATTACCAAAGAAGGTGTTTATTATGGCCAATGTTCTGAAATATGCGGAACTGGCCACGGTTTTATGCCAATCACTATTGAAGCGGTTTCAAAAGAAAAGTTTCAAGAATGGTTGGAGGAGGCAAAAACAAAGTTTGCTTCCTTCATTAATCCATCGATCCTCTTCGTTGCGAATCAGGAGAAAAGATAAAATGTCTGTTCATTCGGTTAGTGTCTCTGCGGAAGCAATCCGTCCAACCCAAGAACATCATGACCAGGGTCATGACCATCAGCCGAGTGGTTGGCGGCGTTTTTTGTTTTCGACCAATCACAAAGATATTGGTACTCTTTATATCATTTTTTCGATCATTGCCGGTTTAATTGGGGCTGCCTCATCTATTTTAATGCGGATGGAATTACAAAATCCATCAATGCAGTTTTTAACATTAGCAGATGGCTCCCCTGACGGACAGCTATGGAACGTGATTATCACTGCTCATGGCTTGATCATGGTGTTTTTTGTGGTTATGCCAGCGTTAATTGGCGGTTTCGGCAATTGGTTCGTACCCTTGATGATCGGGGCGCCCGACATGGCATTCCCCAGAATGAACAATATTAGTTTCTGGCTCTTGGTGCCAGCATTTTTGTTATTAGGCGCATCTGCCTTTGTTGATGGTGGGGCAGGAACGGGCTGGACAGTTTATCCACCGCTTTCAAGCTCAGTTGGGCATTCCAGTGCTGCGGTTGATATGGCGATCTTCGCGCTTCATCTAGCTGGTATATCGTCAATCCTGGGGGCGATTAACTTTATCACGACAATCTTCAATATGCGTGCTCCCGGTATGGTGCTGCATAAAATGCCGCTATTTGCTTGGGCGATGTTGGTAACCTCGTTCTTACTGCTGTTGGCGGTGCCAGTGTTGGGCGGAGCTATCACTATGTTGTTGACCGACCGTAATTTCGGCACACATTTTTTCGATCCGGCTGGCGGCGGGGATCCCATGTTGTTCCAGCATCTGTTTTGGTTTTTTGGCCATCCAGAAGTTTATATTATGATTCTGCCAGCTTTTGGCATTATCAGTCACATTGTTTCCACTTTCTCCCGCAAGCCCGTGTTTGGATATTTAGGCATGGTTTACGCAATGGTTTCGATTGGGGTGATTGGGTTCATTGTTTGGGCGCATCATATGTTTACTGTGGGCTTAGACTTAAACACAAAAAAATATTTTACCATCGCTACCATGGTTATTGCTGTGCCAACCGGTATTAAGATTTTTAGCTGGATTGCTACTATGTGGGGAGGTGTTATCAGTTTGAAAACCCCGATGTTGTGGGCAATCGGATTTATATTTCTGTTTACTGTAGGTGGGGTAACCGGTGTTGTGTTATCAAATGCCAGTATTGATGTTTATATGCATGACACGTACTATGTCGTCGCTCATTTCCACTATGTGTTGTCATTAGGGGCGCTTTTTGCGATATTTGCTGGCTTTTATTACTGGATTGGCAAAATGTCCGGTCGCCAATATAATGAAACATTGGGAAAAATCCATTTTTGGCTGACTTTCATCAGTGTTAATTTAACCTTCTTCCCCATGCATTTTCTAGGATTGGCTGGTATGCCAAGGCGCATTCCCGATTATAGCGATATTTATGCAGGTTGGAACTTTGTAGCATCAATCGGTTCGTATATTTCAGGGGCTGCGGCTTTGTTTTTTGTAGGGATCGTTATCCATACCTTGCGGGCAGGTAAGCCTGCCGGGGACAATCCTTGGGGTGAGGGGGCGGATACACTGGAATGGACAGTTAGTTCCCCTCCGCCATTCCATACTTTTGAGGAGCAGCCGCGTATCTCTTAAAAAAGGGTGGTTGATTAGGTTCATTAGAAAATGGGTATACCAGCTTCCATAAATAAGATGCCGTCTGCTTACCTGAATGCGGATCGATATTCAGGTTCGGTTCGTGATTATTTGGCTTTGCTGAAACCACGGGTGATGGCGTTGGTGGTCTTTACTGGTGTTGCAGGCTTGGTGATTGCCCCGGGGTTTATTCATCCGTTCATGGCCTTAGTGGCTATCTTATGTATTGCTCTGTCATCAGGGGGCGCTGCCGCCGTTAACATGTGGTACGAACAAGATCTAGACCGTTTGATGAAGCGCACCCAGCAGCGGCCGCTTGTGCGTGGCGTTATTCCACCATCTGAGGCGTTAGCGTTAGGGATAATTTTAAATATATTTTCCTTTATGGTAATGGGGCTTGCCACGAATTGGCTGGCGGCAGGCTTGTTGGCGGCAGCCAGTTTGTTCTATATTTTTATTTACACGGTTTGGTTGAAGCGTCGCACGCCTCAAAATATTGTCATTGGCGGGGCAGCCGGATCTTTTCCACCATTGATCGGGTGGGCGGCAGTTACCGGTCGGATAGAACTATTACCCATCCTGTTGTTCTTGATTATTTTTCTTTGGACGCCACCGCATTTTTGGTCATTGGCTTTATACCGTTCAGATGATTATAAGGCCGCAGGCATTCCCATGTTACCGGTTGTGCGGGGTCGTTTCGTCACATGTTTGAATATCGTCGGGTATCTCATATTATTGATTACTATCTCCATCATGCCATGGTTGTTGGGTGAAACCGGTATTTTTTATGGGGTCACTGCCTTAATGTCAGGATTGATATGGTTCTCGGAGGCCATTAAGTTGCTGTGGAAAGATGACCACCGGATTGCTAAAAAATCTTTTTCCTTTTCTATATTGTATCTTTTTATATTATTCATTGCCTTAATTATTGACTATTATTTTAGGTGAAAAATGGTTTCTACCTTTTCAGTAAAGCAGAAGAATTCGCCTGCAAAATTGCCGGTTAGGCAACGCGGCAAGAATTTATTTTTGTTAACAATACTTGGATTTATGGTGGTATTAATTTACTGGATCACCGTCATAAAAATGTCAGGATAGAAAATTGCCTCTTATGACTAATCATAAAAACCGCAGAACTGGATTTGTTTTAAGTGGCCTGGTTATGGCGATGATTGGCTTAAGTTTTGCATCCGTTCCTTTATATAGGTTGTTTTGCCAAGTAACCGGTTTTGGGGGAACGCCGCAACGGGCAATAGACAACGCCAATCATCCTCATTTTGCAAACAGGCTTCTAACCATCCGTTTCAACGCGGATACAGATCCTTCGTTGGCTTGGAAATTTGCACCCGTGCAGTCGCACATGCAGGTGGTCATCGGGGAAACCGAATTGGCCTTTTATCAGGCTACCAATCTTGCCAATCAAGCAATAACAGGGCAAGCCACTTTCAATGTAACGCCTGATAAAGCCGGTCGTTATTTTTATAAAATTGCTTGTTTTTGCTTTGATCAGCAAACATTGCATGCCCATCAATCGGTGGATATGCCGGTTAGCTTTTACATCGATCCAGAATTTTTAAATGATCCCGATATGGTTGATGTAAAAACCATCACGCTGTCCTATACTTTTTTCCGCGCACCTGACGGTGTACAATCGACTTCCCAACTTTCTCAACCCCCAACCCCTGCAAAAGAGGTTTATCCATGAGCCAGTTACACCCGACCAGCAATTCTCGTCAACATCCTTATCACCTGGTTAATCCTAGCCCATGGCCGATTATGGGAGCATTTGCGGCTGGCTTACTCGCGGTTGGAGCTTTGCTTTACATGCGTCAGGTAACCCCTTGGGTTCTGTATGCTGGCGGGGCTATGGTTCTGCTCACCATGTTTTTATGGTGGCGCGATGTTGTCCATGAATCCGTTGTAGAACATGCCCATACCGATGTGGTGAAGATTGGCTTGAGGTATGGCATGCTTTTATTTATTGCTTCGGAAGTTATGTTTTTTGCCGCCTTCTTTTGGGCATATTTTAACGCCAGCTTATTTCCGACCGAGGCAATCGGGCATATATGGCCGCCTAAAGAAATCCAAACCTTTAACCCTTTTGAATTGCCTTTGATGAATACCTTGATCCTGCTTTTGTCGGGTACAACCATCACCTGGGCGCATCATGCCGTGCTCGAGGGTGATCGCAAAGGGCTTTTACAGGGGTTGGGAGCAACCATCATCCTAGGTTTGTTTTTTACGGTAGTCCAAGTTTATGAATATAGCCATGCTACTTTCGGGTTCCGTGAAGGGATTTATGCCACAACTTTCTACATGGCTACCGGTTTCCACGGTGCCCATGTGATGATAGGGACAATCTTTCTGATCGTGTGCTTTTTCCGTGCTTATAAAGGCCATTTTACCTCTGAAAAGCATTTTGGCTTGGAAGCGGCAGCTTGGTATTGGCATTTTGTAGACGTTGTATGGTTATTTTTGTTTGTTTCTGTATATATTGCTGGATCCGGTATTTCGGGGGGGCATTAGAACATATGAGGACAACCACACCGGGCGGGTCTGTTTTTCTGCAAGGCATTGGGTGCCGTTGTCCTAGGTGCCGTCAAGCTAAATTGTTCCAAGGGTTTCTTCAATTGCAAGCGCAATGCCCAAATTGCGGATTAAACCTACGAAATGCGGAAAATGGGGATGGGGCGGCTTTCTTCTCAATTTTTATAATTGGGGCAGTGGTCGCGTGCCTTGCCTGGCTGCTGGAAGAAATTGCTTCACCGGCTTTATGGGTGCATTATGTTGTTTGGTTTCCCGTGATTATCGTGATGGCTTTGGGGTTACTGCGTCCAGCAAAATCAGTATTGATAGCTTACCAATATAGGTATCATCCCCAAGCTTTCGACGATGAGATATCTTCATGAAAACGGACCGTTCCATTCCTTTATGGCTGGTGTTGGTGTTTGTGGCTGTTTTTTTGGGGCTATCAGGCTGGCAATTTTATCGGCTAATTTGGAAAGAAAGTCTGATTACCGAACGTCAAGATAAATTAGCCATGCCGCCTTTGACCTGGCCTATCGTTGCGCCATCAGTGCCAGATTTATCTTTCCGTCGGAGCCAATTGACGGGACGTTTTGACCACCAACAAGAAATATATTTGGTGGCGGGCTCGCGCCAGGGGGGGGCTGGATTTAATGTGTTCGTACCATTTTATTTAGAAAATGGTTTGGCTATTATTGTCAACCGGGGCTGGGTACCGGCGCATAAAAAAGATCCCGCCACCCGTTCGGCAGGAATGATGAGAGGAATTGTCACCATTGAGGGGATTTTGCGCCCGGGGATGCAGCAAGGGTTGTTTGTCCCAAACAATATTTCGGAGAAAAATACGTGGGTATGGGTTGATCTACCAGCCATGATCAATTATGCCAAAATACCCCATTATATCCCCTTTTTATTGTATATGGATATTGATGATAAAGCGGTGCCGGGCGGATTTCCAGTCGGCGGGCAAACCCCCCTTGAATTGTCCAACAATCATTTGGAATATGCCTTAACCTGGTTATTGCTGGCGCTACTTGTGGGTCTTCTGTATTATTTTCATCCCTACCTGAAACAACCAAAGTAAAGCCAGCGTGATTGAATAGGATGATATGAACGACGATTTAAAAAGTTACCATCAGTTAGAAAAAAGTTTTCGAGAAATATCTTTATTACAAGAGATTATCAATCTTCTGGATTGGGATATGAATACGGTCATGCCGCTCAATGCATCTGGGGGCAGGGGGGAACAGTTAGCTTTCTTAAAAGTAAAATTGCATCAGCAATTGACGGTACCGGAAATGGAAGGATTGCTGGAAAAGGCAGCGGCTGCAAAAGAAAAACTAACCAATTGGCAACAAGCTAACATTCTTGAGATGAAACGCCATTGGATCCATGCTGCTGCGGTGCCTGGGGATTTGGTTAATAAACTAGCGTTGAGTAGTAATAGATGCGAAAAAAAATGGCGTTTGGCCAAACAACAAGGCGATTTTTCGATTGTTCAAGAAGAATTGACGATGCTGGTGGCCTTGACACGCGAAAAGGCCATGATAAAAGCTGAAAAATTGGATTGCGAGCCATATGATGCCTTGCTTAATCAATATGAGCCTGGTTTGACGATGAAACAGCTCAATCCCATTTTTCAGGATTTGCAATCTTTTTTGCCGAATTTCGTGAAGCAGGTGACTGCTAAGCAAAAGAATAATAAACTGCCTGAAAATCCGAAAATGGCGGTTGGTAACCAAATCCAGATTATACGGCAAATTATCCAAGCCATGTCTTTTGATTTCAAGAGTGGTAGGCTGGATAGCACCCTGCATTCTTTTTCCTCAGGCAGTATGGATGACCTGCGGGTGGCTGTCCATTTTGAAGAGACTAATTTTTTATCCGGATTGATGGGCGCTATCCATGAAATTGGCCATGCCTTTTATGAGCACGGGTTGCCAGAGGCTTGGCGTTATCAACCGGTTGGTTGGGCACGCGGTATGGCCTTGCATGAAAGCCAGTCTTTAATCTGGGAAAAGCAGGTCGGTCAAACGCAAGAATTTTGGGATTTCCTGGCCGCTTTTTTACAACCAAAATTATTACCCCCGTATGATAAATGGCGCTTTGATCATTTATATCAGATGAGCAACTATGTGCGGCCTAGTTTTATTAGGACGGAGGCGGACGAGGTTACTTACCCGCTGCATATTATTTTACGGTACAATATGGAACAAGGTTTGATAAGCGGCCAGCTAGAGGTTGCTGACATTCCTGATATATGGAATGAACAAATGCACAATCTATTAGGGGTTGTGCCAACCTCTGATCGAGAAGGCTGTTTGCAGGACATTCATTGGTATGAAGGGTCTTTTGGATATTTTCCTACCTATAGTTTAGGGGCCTTGATGGCTGCCCAATTATTTGAGGCGGCGCTCAAGCAAATTCCTTCCCTAAAAGAAAAGATTGTCAAAGGACAATTTGGGGATTTTCGGAATTGGTTACGTACGCAAGTGCATCAAAAAGCGTCTGTTTATTCAACCAATCAAATCCTTGAGCAGGCAACCGGTACGGGTTTAACAACCAAATCTTTCAAAAAACATCTGCAGCAGCGATATTTGAATTCGTTATCTTAGGAATTACATCACCTCATGACCCCTAAACCCTTTTCTCCAGCTTTTGCAAAACACATTAAATTAACAACCTTGCCGAACGGATTAAGGATTGTCACGGATACAATGCCGCATGTGGAAACGGTAGCGGTAGGGGTTTGGGCAAATGTTGGTACCCGTCATGAACCTGCTAAATTAAATGGCATCGCCCATTTGTTAGAACATATGATGTTTAAGGGCACCACCAGCCGTTCTGCACGGGATATTTCTATCGAAATTGAAAATGTCGGTGGGCATATGAATGCGTATACGGCCCGAGAACAAACGGCCTATTATGTAAGGCTGGTGGCAGAGGAAACGCCATTGGCTTTATCAATTCTGGCCGATATTATACAAAATTCTACTTTTGAACAGGCAGAATTGGAGCGGGAACGAACTGTTATTATCCAAGAATTGGCACAGGTAGAAGACACACCTGATGATATCGTTTTAGATTATTTTCAACAAGCGGCTTATCCTAGGCAGCCTTTGGGGTTGCCAATTTTAGGTAATGGCAAAATTGTCCAGAAAATTACGCGCCAAGATGTGCAGGATTATTACCAAAAACATTACGCAGCCCCCAACCTTTTATTGGCTGCAGCTGGTAAAGTTGATCACGAAAAATTTGTTGAAATGGTGAGGCAATCTTTTGATCATTTAGCAGAAACGCCTGCCAAACCCTTTATTCCTGGTAGGTATGTTGGGGGGGATCGCCGTATTAAAAAGTCTGCTGAGCAAACCCACTTGGTCATTGGTTTTTCAGCACCCCATTGTCATGAACCTGATTTTTATGCGTTACAGTTGTTGACCGGGATTCTAGGGGGTGGCATGTCCTCACGGCTTTTTCAGGAAGTTCGTGAAAAAAGGGGGCTAGCCTATAATATTCATAGTTTTAGTGCTTCATACACGGATGCAGGATTATTTGGTGTTTATGCTGGTACCAGCACTCAAAATGCAGCAGGAACTTTAGAAATTATTTGCCAAGAAATGCTTAAATTAACTCAAAATATGACGGAAGAAGAAATTGAAAGGGCAAGGCGACAATTATTTGCGGGCATGAAAATTGCCCAAGAAAGCGTTGGGGCACGTTGCGAACAAATTGCCCAGCAGATTTTGACCTATAACCAGCCCCTTGACCCTCAATCCATTAAGAAAAGTTTGTTACAAATTACAAAAACAGATTTGGAAAAATTGCTGGGAAAAATTTTGTCGACACCCCTAACTTTTACGGCTTTAGGTGGGGCTGCTAAAAATTTAGAGAGTTATGAAGCAATCCAGAAACGATTCTTTTAACGCATTAGGCATGGCCATAATCGGAAGAAAGCTGACTGACAGAAATTCCTAGCTTCCCAAGCGATAACGCCCATTTTTCATCCAAATTGATGGGACTAAAGATAATGCCTTCATCGCCTGGGGTCGCTAACCAACTATTTTCTTGGAGTTCTTTTTCTAATTGGTGGGCGCCCCAGCCGGTATATCCCAAAGCTAATAAATAATTCTTGGGACCTTGGTTGGTGGCAATAAGTTTTAAAAGATCGAGGGACGCCGTTATCCCGAAATGCTTATTGACAAGGATGGTGCCAGTTTCTTGGTAATCAAGGCTGTGCAGGACAAAACCGCGACTTGTTTCAACGGGGCCGCCAAAATAAATAGGTGTATCGCGGGATCCTTCATCTTTGATCCCCAATTGCTGAAGAATCTCACGAAAAGAAATTGAACCCACCAAACGGTTAATAATCAAGCCCATGGCCCCTTGGTCATTGTGGACGCACATATATACGACACTGCGGTTAAAACGGTTGTCTTGGATCTGGGGCATAGCCACCAATAATTGGCCTGTTAAATAACCATTGGTATTTAGGTATTTCATCGCGCTCCCGATTTTAAACACCCCATAACCGCGGGGCCTATAAATGATTGTTACGTTAAAAGCGGACCATCTGTAGCCTATATAACATAAAGGGATGGATCCACAGCACTATATGATAAATTAGCAGGAATTGGCAAATAAAACAGGGCAAATAATTTTACTTGAGATATTAATTTTCCCGAAAGCAGCAATGATCTATCACTTATCATGAAAAAAGGATATATTGGGTATTCAAGCAAAAGGTACACATAGGTTCCATTGATTGGAAACAGAAGAAATAACGTGGCATATGATGAAAAAATATTGCATTCTTAGTTGGCTGGCTGGGATAGTATGTTCTAGTCAAGCCATCGCTTTAACAACAGAATGGCAAAGCCAAGCTTATAGCCAGGTTCGTCTATTGGCCAGTATGGTTGATCCCGATAAGGCGGGAATGTGGCAATTAGGGCTAGAAATAAAGCTGGCAGATGGTTGGAAAACCTACTGGCGGATGCCGGGGGCTGCAGGGTTGCCGCCCACAATTGATTGGGGAAAATCTGATAATGTCCAATCAATGCAATTGCAATGGCCGACACCCCAACGCCACCATCTATTAGGGTTTGATACATTCGGCTATCAACAACACGTTGTTTTCCCCATCGCATGGGTACCGCAAAATCCGGCGAAACCATCCACCCTTATTTTGCAAGTGGAATATATGATTTGCAAAGATATTTGTATTCCTTACCTGGAGGAGCTGCAGCTAACTTTACTGGCAACGGATGGCCCCTTATTTGATATTGAAGCAGCCGGTTTGCTTGAAAATTTTCAGCGTTTGTTGCCGAAGCCGCTGGCAGCAACAGCCATCAAAATCTTGGGAACGACCGTTCAGAGAAAATCCGCAGGGGATCAACTGGTCATCAGCTGGATTGATGAATCACCAATTCCTATAGAAACATTAGATATGATTGCCGAGATCAAGGGGACGATTATCTCCGGCCTTCCCCAAATAACGATTTTAGGCCAAGGCAGGATCCAGTTGATCGTGCCGGTTGTGGATCCTATCAGCGGTCAGCCAGCATTTTTGCCGAATAATGGCCCCATGCTGTTGACGGTGTTACCTGCCGGGCAAACAGCCATCGAAATCCTTTTGAATGTCCAAGATTTGATTATCCTTGATGAGGGAGGGAAGGTCCCATCAACTCCTGATATTTGGTATTTTTTGCTGTTAGCTTTATTGGGGGGTGCTATTTTAAATTTGATGCCTTGTGTGTTACCGGTACTTTCATTGAAATTCTTTGGGCTTTTGCAACAAGGGCTACAAACGCGCAACCAAACCAGGTTATCCTTTCTGATGACCAGCGCTGGAATTATCGCCTCGTTTATATTATTAGCCACCTTCTTAGCTTTTATTAAATTATCAGGCCAATCCTTGGGATGGGGTATCCAATTCCAGGAACCAGTTTTCCTTATTTTGTTGGCGGCTCTTACAACCTTTTTTGCAGCGTCTTTGTGGGGTTGGGTTGAACTATCTTTGCCTGCTGTAGCCGGTAAATTATTAGGCTCCACCCAACCAAAAATGGGTCAACACCCGAAAAATCCTTCTTTGCCGCAAGCATTCTTCACGGGGTTTCTTGCCACTTTATTAGCGACCCCATGTTCAGCCCCTTTTGTAACCACGGCAATTGGTTTTGCCCTGACGCAAGACCTGCCCATCCTGTTTTTAATTTTTGTGGCCATGGCGATTGGCTTGGCATCCCCTTATATCTTGATTGCCTTATTTCCCGCCATCACCCGGTTTCTGCCTAAACCAGGCCGTTGGATGATTTATTTGAAAATAGGGATGGGGGTATTGCTGTTGCTCACCAGCGGGTGGCTGATATGGGTATTAAGCCAGCTTTTAGATTCATCTTGGGTTTTTCTGATTAGCCTTTTATTGGTGGCAGGGTTAGGAGTCCTTGGGGCAAAACAATATGGGTTTTTAAAAAATCGTCAGCTTATTACCAGGATTTATTTGGCCGGGATTTTATTGGGGTTGGTTGCTGTTGGCTATGGAGCGCCTTACCAGGTTAAAACATTGCCAAACCTCGGGGCTAATTGGCAGGAATTTGATGAACAAAAAATTGATGCCTTTGTCAGGCAAGGAAAAACAGTTTTTGTTGATGTGACGGCTGCCTGGTGTTTGACTTGTCTCGCGAATGAACAATTGGTCCTTAAGGATGCTGATATTATTAAAGCTATGTCCCAAGATCATGTGGTCGCGATGCAGGCGGATTGGACAAGGCCTGATGAAAAAATTTTAGCTTACCTCAAAAAATTTAATCGGTTCGGCATTCCCATGAATGTGGTGTATAACCAACAATATCCGCAAGGATTAGTATTGCCGGTTTTATTACATGTGGGAATGGTTAGGGATTATTTGCGATAAAGCTATTGCCTAGGAATTTTTGAAAAGGGGCTAATCATTTTCCTTAGAAAATTTTAGCCCTAAGCCTAATTCTTCTAGTCCTTTACGTGCCAGCTCATCCGCCCGTTCGTTTTCGGGATGGCCGCTATGGCCTTTAACCCAATGCCAGGTAACTTGATGCTGTTGGTTCAGTTGGTCAAGCTTTTGCCACAAATCCAGATTCTTTACCTGTTTTTTATGACTGCCTTGCCAATTCTGTTTCTTCCAGGTTTTTATCCATTCGGTAATGCCTTTCTTAACATATTGGCTATCTGTATATAAACGAACAGGCAGTTTTTTGGTAAGGGCTGTTAAGGCTTGGATAGGGGCCATTAATTCCATGCGGTTATTGGTGGTTTGCAGCTCGCCTCCCCATAATTCCTTTTCATAGGAACCATACCGCAGGATGGCACCCCATCCGCCTGGGCCCGGATTGCCTTGGCAAGCACCGTCCGTAAAAATTTCAATACAGTTTTCAGGGTTTTCTAAAGATTTCGCTGCCACAATCAACCTTTTCAATGAACGGCTTTGTTTGTTTTAATAATGGTATTTTCCTATCATGGATATTAAAAAGTAATAGAGAAGGAAATAGCTGCGATATCTATCAGCAATAAACAGTACATTTTTTAAAAACAGTTTCGTTTGCTGATAGTAAAAAACCCAGCTTCTGGCTGGGTTTTTATTGTTTGGCAGACAAGATAAGCATTAATATATATTTATGATGAATAGTAATTACCGAACTTCCTTATCCATTCATCGTCCGGGGAAGTTTGAAGTGGACATGTTCTTCCGTGACTTTCACTTCTTCAATAGAAACCGTAAAATGTTCCCGGCAGGCCGATATCACTTCTTCCACCAAAATTTCTGGGGCGGATGCACCTGCCGAAATACCTAAACGTTTGGTGTCCGCCAACCATGTCCAATCAATATCGGCGGCGCGTTGCGCCAAGGTTGCTTTCGGGCAGCCTGCCGATTTTGCCACTTCAACCAACCGCATGGAATTTGACGAGTTAGGAGCGCCAATCACGATAAAAGCGTCGCAAGAAGGCGCGACGGCCTTCACTGCTTGTTGACGATTGGTGGTGGCGTAACAAATATCCTCCTTTTTGGGGCCATAAATTTTGGGAAAACGCCGCTTTAAAACAGCAATGGTTGCGGCAGCTTCATCGACCGATAAAGTGGTTTGTGTAGTATAGGCTAACTCCCCAGCCGGAACTTTAATTTTTTCAGCATCCAATGGGCCTTCCACCAAGGTGATGGAGCCATTGGGCAATTGTCCCATGGTACCAATGACTTCTGGATGGCTTTTATGGCCAATCAACAAAATATGTCTGCCAACCTGATAATGCCGCTCGGCCTCCCGGTGTACTTTGCTAACCAACGGGCAAGTGGCATCTAAATAAATCATCTTTCTTTCTTCTGCTTGGGCTGGCACTACTTTTGGTACCCCATGCGCTGAAAACACCACGGGACGATTGCTGGGCACATCATCCAATTCTTCTACGAAAATAGCACCTTTCGCCTCGAGTGATTCCACTACAAAACGGTTATGGACAATTTCATGCCGGACATATACGGGTGGGCCATATTCTTTGATAGCCCGTTCAACGGTTTGGATCGCGCGTTCAACCCCTGCACAAAAACCTCGTGGCGAAGCCAACATAATGGTTAGGGGACGTTTCTTCATGGGATCCTCGTGGGGTTGGTTGGTAATTTAAAATATATTGCCTTAGCAAAAACAGGGCCATCATAGTGATTGATTTCTATTCCCGCAAGCCATAGATTAAAAATCAAGATAAACAGCTTAATCCCTGATTTTCTTTTCTTTTATTTTGGTTGCTTTATCTTATCCTATTATCGTAATCTCGAAGGACAATTATGATATTAATTCGGGGTATTTTCTTTTAGGGCGAGATACATATGCAAGACAATAGGGCGTCCATTTTTTCCAAAACAGGTTTAGGATTTTTTCTTTCAACGGTGATGATAGCAGGGTTAGTCGGTTGTTCTTCTCCCAAAACTAAAGTTGAGGAGGATCTATGCCCACAAATACGGGTACCTGTGGAAACGTCCTCTATCACCCGCTATGCGGGAAATATCCAAAACTTATCTGACATTACCTATGTTGCCAAAATTGTGCCAACCGCGATTACATGTTCAAAAAAAGGCAATGAGGTCACCGCCAATATTACGTTGCGAATTGCGGTGGAAGAAGGCAAAGTCAACAAAAACAACCCCGTTGAATTCCAATATTTTGTGGCCATCGTTGATCCGCAAGAACAAATTTTATCCAAACAAGCGGTGGTGGCCAGGGTAACATTTGCAAAAGGTAAGCCTTTCATGGGCATTGAAGATCTGTTAGAACAGAAATTGGTGATCACCAGCACCTATGCACCCAGTGATTACTATGTGGTCATTGGTTTGATGTTGAACGAGGCCGAATTACAGCGCTTAAACTTGCAGTCAGATCAATAACGCTGGGAATAGGCAGGTTTTAAAAAGTATTAGGGTATTTCTTAAAAAAATGTTACTCTCTTGCCGCAAGCTCAAATGAATTAATCATAAATTATTTTGAATGAACGACAAGCAAGTATGAAAAAGGATATGAAGATGTTAAAGACACCCCTTGTTTTATTAGTCAGTAGTTTTGTAGGTCTGGGTTGGACCTTAAGTGCCGTGGCGCAAATGCCAACGACTCCACCAACACCTACCACTCAACCGGCGGTGGCGGAACCGGCCATACATGAGTATGAAAAAATCCCAGGTATTATGGTTAAAATCACCGAATTAAAACGTACAGCATCTGATACGGTTACCTTGCGTTGGTCTTACATTAACACAACAGATACAGCCATTGATTTAGATCCGCGTGCTAATTATGAATTAGCACAGGAAGTTACATTACTCGATCTTCCCGGGAAAAAACAATATCGTGTATTACAAGCAGGTGGATATCCCCTTGGTCGCAAACACGGGTATGAAGTGATTGTACCGGCGGGCAAAGAATATACAATGTGGGTGCGGTTTCCGGCCCCCCCTGCCACGGTGACCAAGATTGATGTATATATAGAAGGTGTTAGCGAGCCTTTTGAAGGTGTTCCAATCACGAAATAGCTAAAGGCTGCTTTGATATTTTATATAACCACGCGTGTTTGGGGGGATTAGCCAGTGAAACGCTTGCTATTTATAGGCCTGCTGTTGGCGGGGTTTCTAGGGTCAAATTTGGCGTGGGCGCAAACGGTGGATGACACCGGCGAAGATCCAACTTTAGTCGCCATACCAAAGGGCGCAGAGCGGCGTATTTCAGATATCGTTGAGAGTATAAGTTCGGTCACGACTAGCATTACTGAGATTGCTGGCAGCAGTAGTGATGTTGCCAATTCTGCCTCGGATTTAGCGAATGACATCAACAAATTAGAGCAGGGTAATAGCGGCATTAAAATCACGGAAACCGATACCGAACTAAAAATCCAAGTATTGGGGGATATCTTGTTTGATTTTAATAAGGCAACCTTGCGGGCTTCCGCTCAGGAAACTTTAGAAAAGCTTGCGGAATTTCTTAATCACCGGAATGTCACGACCATTCGTGTGGAGGGTCATACCGATTCGATTGGCACGGATAGTTATAACCAAAAATTATCGGAACAGCGGGCGGAAACCGTTCAAGATTGGTTGACGGATAATCTTGAAAATGAGGCGGAAATTACAACCATAGGGCAGGGTGCACGCCAGCCGGTTGCACCCAATAAATTGCCAAATGGTAAAGACAACCCAGATGGGCGCCAACAAAATCGGCGTGTGGAAATTTTTATTCCTAAAAAAATAACTGGACAACCTTAGTTTTGGTTGATGAAGCAGGCTGAATAAAAAAACATCGTTTTATTCAGCCTTAGCTTTTTTGCACTTTTTGCCTGTTTCCCCCTGTTTTTCCCACAGGGGCTTGACGGCTGGTGAAAATTCCTTCAATCCTAAGACAGATAAAAAAGCCTAGCGGAAGAGATCATGTGTCATGACGCCGAAGGAGCAACCGCCCCGGAAACTTTCAGGCAAAAGGACCGCAGCTTTGAGGAACTCTGGAAAGTAGGGCAGCACCCTCACCGACGAGGTAACCCGGATCAGGCATTGATGGCTCCGGCGAATCTTTCAGGTTTCCCGACAGAGGGGGCAATTGGCAGCAGATAGGCTGTCTCTTGTTGCCTGAAAAATATGGGAAAGATGGATCACATGACCTTACCTTCTGATTTGCAAAAAACCGCCCTTTATGCCTTACATGTCGAACTTGGCGCTAAAATGGTGCCGTTCGCCGGATATTCTATGCCGGTACAATATCCAACTGGCATTATGGCTGAACATCAGCATACCCGTGATAAAGTGGGATTATTTGATGTATCGCACATGGGTCAAATCCAATTGCTGGGGAAGCCGGTTCAAGAATTAGCGAAATTGCTAGAGACATTAGTGCCCAGCGATATTCAAATATTAAAACCCCAGCGCCAGCGTTATACCGTTCTGACTAATGCACAGGGCGGCATTGAAGATGATTTGATTGTTGCCCATGGGGGTGACCATCTGCATTTAGTAGTCAATGCCTCAAATAAAAAAGCTGATTATGAATTACTTGAGAAATATTTGGGCAAACATTGCCAAGTAAAATTACTGGAAAATGTTTCTTTACTCGCCTTGCAAGGGCCATTATCGGCAAAAATTCTGCAACGGTTAGGGGCTGATTTGACAACGTTGCCTTTTATGGGATACCGATCGGTCAGTTTGGCTTCCATTCCCTGCATGATTTCGCGGTCAGGATATACGGGTGAAGATGGGTTCGAAATTTCAGTGGCTGATAAAAATGTGTTATCTTTAGCCGAACTTATCTTAAGGTTTCCCGAGGTTAACCCCATTGGGTTAGGGGCCCGTGATACCTTGCGCTTAGAAGCAGGGCTGTGTTTACATGGCCAAGATATTTCCAAAACGACCACGCCCATTGAGGCCGGATTAGAATGGGTGGTTTCAAAAGCCCGGCGTTTGCAGGGTGGATTCGTGGGTGAAGCGGTTATTCTCAAACAATTAGCTATGGTACCTGCAAAAAAATTGGTTGGCTTGTCTTTGGAGGGCAGGTTGCCTGCGCGTCATGGTAATCCTATAATAGATAAGGAAGGAAAGATTGTTGGGGAAGTGACCAGTGGGACTTTCTCGCCAACCCTCAATAAACCGATTGCCCTTGGATATGTGGAGGCAAAATACAGCGAACCATCCACCCCTTTATGGACGAAAGTGCGCGAGCAAAAAATTCCAGCCATAATCACGGCTTTACCGTTTGTTCCCCATCGGTATTATCGCCTTTAATTTACATCCCTTAATAACTGTCAGAAAGGATTTCATTATGTCGAAAACAACTTATTTTACCTCTGAACATGAGTGGATCGTCGTTGAAAAAGACATCGGCATTGTGGGTATTAGCGATTATGCCCAAAAGCAATTGGGCGATGTTGTGTTTGTGGAATTGCCAGCTGTAGGTAAAAAAGTTATCAAAGGCAAAGACATGGCGGTTGTGGAGTCTGTGAAAGCCGCTAGTGAAGTCTATGCCCCAGTCAGCGGCGAAGTTCTTGCGGTTAACCAAGACTTGGTTAACCAGCCCGCCACCGTGAATGAGGATGCAACCGGTAAGGGTTGGTTTGTTAGGCTGCGCCTATCTAACCCTAAAGAACTAGTTGGCCTGATGGATTTAAAAACATATCAAAATTTTGTTAAAGGGCTTTCCTAATGCGGTATTTACCTATTTCAGATGCTGACCGCCAGCGCATGCTGGCAAAGATTGGTGTTGCTTCGGTGGATGATTTATTCAACCACATCCCTGCCGCTGTCCGGCTGAAAAAACCTCTGGATCTTCCTCACCATCAAGGGGAAATGGAAGTAGAGCGGCATATGACAGCGTTGGCGGCCAAAAATATCGGGGCCACGAAAGCATCAATGTTTTTGGGTGCGGGCGCTTACAACCATCATATTCCGGCAGCCGTCGACCATTTGATCCAACGCGGGGAATTTTTAACTTCCTATACCCCGTATCAGCCGGAATTGGCACAAGGGACATTGCAGTATTTATTTGAATTTCAAACCCAAGTGGCCATGATAACGGGAATGGAGGTGGCCAATGCCTCCATGTATGATGGGTCAACGGCGGCCGCTGAAGCTGTGATGATGGCCAACCGGATTACCAAACGGCAAGAGGTTATCGTATCTTCCCTGGTTCATCCCCATTATTTGGCGGTTATTGAAACGCATGCCCGTTTTGGCGGATTTAAAGTGGCTTCTGAACCCATGGTGATTGGTCGGGAAGAAAAATTAACCAAAATGATTCATGACCAGATTTCTTGCGTTGTTGTGCAAACGCCGGATTTTTTTGGCAATTTACATGATTTTACCGAACTTGCTAAAGCTTGCCAGGCAAAAGGCGCGCTGCTGATTGTGATTGTGACCGAAATCATTTCTTTGGGATTACTGAAATCCCCTGGCGAAATGGGTGCTGACATTGTGGTAGCAGAAGGCCAATCATTGGGGAATGCCTTATCTTTTGGCGGTCCTTATGTTGGGTTGTTTGCCACCCGCGAGAAATATATCCGGCAGATGCCCGGGCGATTAGCAGGGCAAACAACGGATGCGGATGGAAAACGCGGATGGGTGTTAACCCTATCAACCAGGGAACAGCATATCCGTCGGGAAAAGGCCACCAGCAATATCTGTACCAATTCTGGTTTGTGTGCGTTGGCCTTTACCATTCATTTATCCTTACTGGGAGAAGTTGGGTTCCGAAGGTTGGCCGAAACCAATCATGCTCGGGCCAGTTTGCTGGCAAGTGAAATTGGCAAGATCAGGGGTGTGAGCATTATTAATAAAACATTCTTTAACGAATTTACCGTTGTCTTGCCCAAATCAGCAAAAATAACCGTGGATCGTTTGGCAAGCCATGGAATTATGGGAGGGATCCCTATGACCCGTTTTTATGGCCGGCAATTAGAACTTAGCCGCGTGTTGTTGATATGCGCTACCGAAATGAACACCGAAAATGAAATTGAGTCATTTGCAAAAGTATTAAGGAAAGTTTTAAATGACTAACATAACGAAAAAAACATCCCCAACCATTAGTGGCAACCAGGGGTTGAAGTTAGAAGAGCAGCTGATCTTCGAACAGGATAATCCGGGCATCAGTGGCGTGGATTTTCCGGCCGTTGATTTATCAAAGAATCATTTAGGTAATTTATTAAGCCATCGCCGGATAGGATTGCCGGGTCTATCAGAACCCCAAATTATGAGGCATTATACTCGTTTAAGCCAAAAGAATTACGCCATCGATGCGGGGATTTTCCCTTTGGGATCTTGTACCATGAAGCATAATCCCCGTTTAAATGAGAAAATGGCGCGGCTACCAGGGTTAGGGGATATTCATCCATTTCAGCCATTTGAGACAATCCAGGGCGCCTTAACTGTCATCTATCAATTAGCGGATTGGTTGCGCCAGTTAACGGGAATGGCTGCTGTCGCCATGCCGCCAGCTGCAGGGGCGCATGGTGAATTATGTGGTATGATGGCTATTCGGGCGGCGCTTGACCATCGCCAGGAGAAACGCCTGCGGGTGCTGGTGCCTGAATCAGCCCATGGAACCAATCCGGCCACGGCGGCGGCTTGCGGTTTTCAGGTTGATCCCATCCCTGCCAACCCCCAAGGAACGATAGATCTTGCAGCATTCCGGGCTAAATTAGGGCGCGATGTGGCGGCGATTATGATTACCAATCCCAATACCTGCGGGTTATTTGAAACGGAGATCGTGCAAATTGCCAAAGATATCCATAAAATTGGCGGCTATTTATATTGTGACGGGGCAAATTTTAATGCAATCGTCGGCCGCGTCCGTCCAGGAGATCTAGGGATTGATTGTATGCATATTAATTTGCATAAAACATTTTCAACCCCACATGGCGGTGGCGGACCCGGCAGCGGGCCGGTGGTGCTTGCCCAATCACTGGCATCTTTTGCCCCCGTTCCCTACATTGAATTGCGGGCGGGCCAATATCAGTTGGTAGAAAATGCAAAAGGCACAAATTCCTTGGGGCGTTTGAAAGCATTTCATGGACAAATGGGTATGTTTATTCGTGCTTTAACCTATATTTTAAGCCATGGGGCGGACGGTTTGTGGCAGGTGTCCGGGGATGCAGTATTAAATGCCAATTATATCCGCGCTTGTCTGGAAAAAACCCTGTCCCCCGCTTTTTCCGGCACCTGTATGCATGAAGCGTTATTCAGCGATAATTTCTTGGCAGACACGGGGGTTACTACCCTGGATTTTGCTAAAGCCTTAATTGATGAAGGCTTCCATCCGATGACGGTATATTTCCCGTTGGTTGTTCATGGCGCGATGCTGGTGGAACCGACGGAAACGGAAAGTTTGGCAAGTCTTGATCAATTTATTGCCAGTATGGAAGGGTTGGCGCAAATAGCTAAAAAACAAGAATCACTAGATTCTTTTAAAAATGCCCCCATCTTTACCCCACGCCGCAGGTTGGATGAAACAACAGCTGCACGTAACCCTATTTTGAAATGGTCAGACCAGCAAAAAACGGCAAAAAATGACGCTACTTAAAAGAGATTTAGCTGATAAGCTTGATTGACTTAGGGGAACAACTCATATACCTTGGCTGCGAAAAATATTTTTATAAAATTGGTATGATAGTTATTATAGTAAGGAGGACATTTTGTTCAAGTTCACAAAGGTTGTGGCGGCGTTTTCCCAGAAAACTGCTTTAATGATCGGATTGGTTTTTGTTTCTGCTGGTGCTTATGCACAACAACCTATCGATATCTCAAGAGAGCTTGATAAGCTTCCTGCTTTTAAATTACTAGTAGATAAGCATCCGGAAATTCGTCCGCAATTAACGGCTGATATTAGCTTGGCTGTAAAAGGCGGGGCAGAGGGGGCTGCAGCGCAATTACGGTTGAATGCCCTGATCCAAGATTATTTTGGTAAGTACGCCGCCCAAGCAAGCAATGAAAGTGTCATTGGGTTTGTAGACCAGTTTGTAGCCATTTTGGATGATGTTAAAGTTAAAAATCCCGGCGTTTGCAGGGAATTTATTGGCGGACAAGGGGGTGTGGCCCCTAGTAGCATTGATCATGCCATCACGAATAAAATGTTAGATGCTATGGCAAAGGTCATCGAAACGGGTATTAGAACGCCTCAAACAAAACCGACCTTAGAATGGGCTCAGCCGCGCTTGATGAAAGCAATGCAGGTAATTTTTGATAAAAAAGATCCAAATTTTACAGCTGATTTTTTTAACCCGAATACGGCTCCGTATCAAATTTGCCATTCCGTTGCCTTGATTTACCGGACGATTAAAGAGACTCTGCCCCAAGAAGAGGTAGGACCTGTTTTCCGTGCTATGTTCGGTTCCCTCAGCAATATGTAAGATGTAGGTAAAAATACCATTTTGCTGCTATCAAATAGGCCCTGGATTTCAGGGCCTAATTTTTTTAACGAGAGCTTGTTGCTTAATTAAAGGTGTTTAAAGAAGGAACATCATTATATGGTTGACATAAAAACTAATAAAAAGAAAAGATCATGGCTTTTCATTTTTGCCATAGCATTTGCCATAGCAATTGCAAAGGCTTCAATTTCATATTTTTCTCCAAGCACAAAAAGCAGTGTTGAAGCAGAAATTAATAGGTTTCCAGTGGTAAAACTGCTACTCGGGCAGCACCCTGAGCTTCGTGAACAATTCATTCTGGATGCAATTACTATTGATAATCATGACCCGGATTATAATGCTGCTATATTACGTCAAGGCCAATTAATTCAAACCTATTTTGGTCAATATATTACTCAGGCCAGTGATGAAAGCATCATAAGCTTTGTTGAACAACGCTTATCTATTATAGAAGAAATCAGGAAAAATAGCCCGGAATCCTGCCCTGATTTTATTAATGGGCGGTTACCAAAAATAGGAAATATCGTTAGTATTTCCAGTATAAAAAAAATGTTGGATATTATGGGAAGGATTGTTGAAACGGCCATTAAAAATCCTCAGCCAAAAACTGACCCTGAATGGGCAGAAGCGCGCTTGCAACAAGTATGGGATGCCATTGATGCAAAAAATGATCCAAATTTTACTTTTGAATTGGATGATCCGAGTATAAAGCCTGAGAATATATGCCATTCCGAGACACTCATCTATAAAACTATTCAAGAAACATTACCCGCTAATGAGGTCGGCGCTGTTTTCAGATATATGCTGACGCCGGAATAGATTATTTCGTTTTCTGTAATTCAACCATTAGAAAAATGGATTAAACTTTGACTATCACCAAACCCAAGCAGAAAAAAAGAACTTGGCTATTAATATTGGGTGCAATATTTGCAACCAGTTTTATCTTATTTTTTTATTTTCCAACAAATACCAAAGATAATGTGGAAGCCGAGATTGATAAATTTCCGGTGGTAAAATTATTGCTGGGACAGCATCCGGAGATTCGTGAACAATTCGTTCAGGATTTACGTATTATTAAGAATAAAGGGCCGGATTTAGAGGCGGCTGAAACCCGTATCAACCAATTAATGCAAACCTATGTTGATCAATATGTAGCTCAAGCCAGCGATGAAAGCGTGATTGAGTTTGCTAACCAATTCTTGCTGATCGTGGATGAGATAAAAGCGCAACATCTAGAATCTTGTCCGGCCTTGATTAATCGCCAAGGAAATAGAGCCATTCGTATTGTTCGTATGTTCAATCGGAAAATAATGGTAGATACCATGGGTAAAGTTATTGAGACATCCATCAAAAATCCTCAACCAAAGCCAGATCCTGTATGGGCGCGAGAACGTCTACGCTATGTGATGGATACCATTTATGCTACAAATGATCCGAATTTCACTCTTAATTTTTCTGATCCGACTATGCCCCCGGATAAAGTTTGTTATTCCATCACGCTTATCTTTAAAACGATCCAAGAAACATTACCTGCCGCTGAGGTTGGGCCTGTTTTAAGGCATTTCTTAGCACCGCAATAAGATATCAAACGGTATATCAGCGGATAAAGTATTAAGTATTTGAATTAGCATCAAGAAGTTGGCGGTGGTTTTTTATTTGCTCAACCCATTTTCCATCAAATACGTTATCATCTCCAAAGGCAAGCAAGGTACTTTTTGTTGTTGTAAAACTGTTTGCAATTGTCCGCGGATCAAGGATTGGTGATTCCAAAAATGCGCTAAAAGCAATTGGTTGGGAAAATGAAAAGATCGGCCATCTTGTAGGGTAAAGGCAGATTCATCATCAAGCCAGGATGCTGATTGATTACAGAGGAAATCGATCCAAAAAACGTCCATATTCTTAAGGGATTCAGCCACTTCCTCAAATTGCTTGTGAAAAATGTGAGTAAGACTGGGAGGTATATTGCCAGTTCCGGTCAGGCGGAATTGCCATAATTGGTTGGCAGCGATCAGATGATTTAAAGTTCCATGGATAGAATGGTAAGGAAGGTCACAATTTTGGTGATATAAAGATGCAGGAACGGATTGAATAGCCTGAAATAAGCGGTTATTAGCCCATTGCCCATAAAGGGCCATTTCTAGGTTGATGGGTTGTAAGGTTATTTGCCAGCCCTCCTAATAAAAAACATTGTCTGCATCAAGATAATATAAATTCAGAATAATTCAACCATACCAACCCTTGTCAACCTGCCGAATTTTCTGTAGGCTGCGCTTCAGCTGATTGGTTACATAAAAAATTTTATTAAAACGCGATCAATTTATATTTGTTCAAGGAGATCAACTCGCATGACCGCTGTACAACTTCCCATGTCAACTTTATCGCAAACCTTATGGCCAGCTACCCCATCTTTATCCTTTGTACGCCAGGCTATTTTGGCTATTACCGGTTCTTTATTATTATGGGTTTCTGCAAAAATCCAAGTGCCTTTATGGCCTGTGCCAATGACTATGCAAACTTATGTGATATTGACCTTAGCCGCTTTTATGGGGAGACGTTTGGCCGTTGCCACCATCCTTTTATATGTGCTTGAGGGATTGGCGGGATTGCCCGTGTTTGCGTCTGGGGCAGGGCCCGCCTATTTAATGGGGCCAACAGGTGGATATCTGGTTGGTTTCTTGCTTGCCGCTTATGTGGTGGGCTATATGGCCGAACGTGGCTGGGATAGGAAAATCCTTCCTGCTCTGTTGATGATGACGGCAGGACATGTGATTATATTCATTTCTGGCTTAACTTGGCTGATTATTTTAAACCCAAAAGCTTTGGGGCTGGTCGATTCTTTGACTTTTGCTTATCAAGTGGGGTTGCAGCCTTTTTGGTTAGCCACCATCTTGAAAACAACCTTAGCGATGTTAACCATGCCCTTCCTGTGGCAACTAGTTAAATCAAGAAAGATATCTTCGTAGAGGGAGTGTGCAGGCAGGGGGATTTTCCTGCCTGCAATTTTTCTACAGCTTTTTCTTCAACATATTTTCAACCCATTGCTGACGGGCGTGTGCAGGTGCTTGAGTCCCAGGTGCCTCGGTCATGCTATCGACAATATCTTGTGACAGGTCAATCGCATCACCGGTTATAAGGGGAATTTCGTGATTATATAAGGTTTCATAGGTTTCTTGCAATATTTGCACCATATGCAGGAAGGGCGTGTTGATGCAACAAACGGCTGCATAGCCGATTTGTTGAAGGATGCGGAAATTATAAGAAAATGATTCGGGAATACTGGGCATCAGCACAAGGCAAGATAAGGGAATTTGGCTCGCGAATAAACGTAATTCCTCAACCGATTGCGGAGATTGCACCAAAATCATATCAACCCCGGTTTCAGCCAGCAGCTGCAATCGTTCGATTTTTTGCTCCATAGAACCTGTTTGCTGGTTACCGATATGGGTTCCAGCGACTAGCAGGGTTGATTGTTGACGTTTATCCAAAACCCGTTTCACCCGATCGAGCATTTCATATTCGCCCAATATGTGGGAATTCGTAGCATGAGATGGCCAAGGATGTTGATCAAACAACGTACAGCCGCCGACCCCTATATTTTCCATTCTGGAGATAAAGATCTCTAAATCATAGCCTTGCAGTCCAGGATCATCCAAACACAGAAGAGGTCTGTTTGTTTGCAGGCAAAGTTTCTCCATTTCATTGAGGATTGTTCGGGCATGGTTAATCATGCCGATGCCACCTGGGGCTTGCTGCGGCATGATGTGTCGGAAAGATTGATAGGCTAATGCCTTAAAGCCACTTATTTCTGCACATTTTAGGGTGATTTCATCATAAATGGCTGCAAAATGTAGGGGGGAAGATTTTTGTTCGGACAATAGCTGCTGTAAAGTGGGATGGAAAGGGAGCATTCTGTTGGCAACCTAACGTTTGGAGGGTTCGGGTTTAAAGTGCTTTTCCAACCATGTTTGCCCGATTTCCAAAATCATGGAAATAACCCAATAGATTAAGGCGGCGGTAATCAGCATTTCCAAATGCTTAAATTCGGCCCTTCCCTGTGTTCTTGCCAAGAACATCAGTTCCCATATCCCCATAATGGAAACCAAAGAACTATCCTTCAGCATGGATAAGAATTGGTTGCCGATGGGGGGGATAATTAATCGCATCGCTTGAGGTAATATGATTTTGTACAAAGTCTGATGGCGTGATAGGCCCAAGGCAAGGGCAGCTTCGCGCTGGCCGCGGTTAACACCTTCAATCCCCGCCCGGAAAATTTCCGCAAGGTAGGCGCCATATCCCAGGCTAAGGGCAATAATCCCTGCGGCTTCTGCTTTTAAAACGACGCCGATTTGCGGCAGCCCTTGGTAAATCAGGAAGACTTGCAGTAACAAAGGGGTACCACGGAAAAAAGAAATATAAAAAGTGGCCAGGCCCACCCAAAAACCATGCAGGGAAATTTTACCTAACGCCGCCAATAACCCAATGATGCAAGCAATCACGATGGAAACCGCCGATATCCATAGGGTATTGACTAATCCTACCTCCAATAGATAGGGAAGCTTTTTAAAGATAAAATCATATTGCAGGTTAAAATAATCAAAAAATATTGTTAAGACCGCTAGCAATAAGACAAAAGTCAGGAATATTTGCCACTTTTTATGCAAATAGTTAATAAAAAGAACCAGAAATGTCGTAAAAATGCCAGTTGTGATCGCCAATATGATAAAACCTTCATTGGCTGATTGTATCATCATCCAGCGCCCTAAGGCAGAATTTTCTAACAAATTGCCCCAGTAAACGGAATTGCCAGCAATTAAGCCAAGGATCAAAGGCCAGATAAGTTTTTTTTTCATTGCCACTATTTGATAAGAAGGGGTCAATCTTCACCCATAGGATAACAAAGCTATTGCTGTCTAGAAAGAAGAAACTGCAGGTGGTGCTAATCTAAATTTAGGATGGTTTTTTCACTTTCCGGCTTATAGCCGGCATTAGGGATGGCTTGCTTTTTGTGGGATTTCGGGTGCTCGTAGATTTTTTCACAGGACTTTTGGCAGCCTTTTTAAGGCCAGCCGAACGTTTTTTGGCAGCGGGGGAGGCGGGTGTCGCCGGTGCCTGATCAATGATTTCAATGGCTTGCGCTAAACCGATTTCTTGGTCACGGTAAGAAACTGGGATTCGCACATTCTTTATCCCATGTTGCAAATACACCCCGTATCGCCCGGTACGGAGTAAGATTTTTTTGCCGTCCTGAGGGTAAACACCCAGTTCAGATGCGGATTTCTTATTTTGTCCGCCTGTACGCGGTTGGTCTGCAATGAGGCTGACCGCCCTATTAATTCCGATGGTTAAAACATTATCGTCTTTTAAGCGGTGATATTGCTCGCCATGTTTTAAGTAAGGGCCAAACCGGCCAATGCCAACTGTAATAGGTAATTTTGACTCCGGATGGGTTCCCAAAGTTCGTGGCAGTGACAGAATGGACAAAGCCATGGCCAGATCCACTTCCTCCGGGTCAATCCCCTTCGGCAGTCCTGCTCGCTGGGGTTTTTCTGCATCGTGATTATCACGCTGCACATAAACCCCGTAGGGACCTTGTTTGAGGGTGATATCCTTGCCGCTTGCCGGATCCTGGCCGATTAATTTAGGCAGCGATAAACTGCTGCCGGGTGCATCTGGGTTAATGACCCCTAAACTATGGACATAGCGGCAATCGGGATAATTAGAACAACCAATAAAAACATTGCTTTTCCCGAATTTAATATGCAGTTCTCCTTTTTTACAAGAAGGACAAAGCCTTGCGGAAGTAGCGCCGTCACGGCTGATAAATAAACTTTTTCCTAGTTCTTCATCCAGTGCTTTGTTAACAACAGCGCGGTTACCTAATTGTTCATCTAATCTTTTAATAGCCGCCCCGATTGACAGTTCTTGAGGGGTTTTAGCATCCTCGGAATTCAGGCGGGCAAAGTCCGTCCAAAATTTTTGTAGCACTTCTTTCCATTCAATTTTGGCATGGGTGATTTCATCGAGTTCTTGTTCCATGGATGCGGTGAAGTTATAGGCAAAGTAACGCTCAAAAAAGGTAACAAGGAAGCTGTTGACAAGTCGTCCAGTATCGGTCGGATGAAAACGGCGTTTATCCAAATTGACATATTGACGGTCTTGTAACACCTGCAAAATACTAGCGTAGGTGGAAGGGCGACCAATGCCCAATTCTTCCAATTTTTTAACCAAACTGGCTTCACCATAACGCGGAGGGGGTTGGGTGAAGTGTTGATCTGGTTTGATGGAATCCACAGACGCTTTTTCCTGAAGCGTCAGAGGGGGAAGGATGGAGAATTCTTGATCGCTGTCTGATAAATCATCTTGGTCTTCTTGATAAACAGCAAGGAAACCCTTGAATTTTAGAACCGAACCGGTGGCATGGAAAGTGGCTTGATTTTGCGCGTCCACTACGTCAGCGGTCACCTGATCTAAAATCGCTGAAGACATTTGGCTTGCCAAAGTCCGCCGCCAAATAAGATCATATAACTGTTGTTCTTGTTTGGACAAAAAGCGTGCCATACTGGCAGGGCGGCGATGCAAATCGGTGGGTCGAATGGCTTCATGAGCTTCTTGGGCATTCTTTGCTGTTGATTTATATAACCTGGGTTTTTCCGGTAAATAAATATCCCCAAAGTCCCTTGCAATCAGTTGTCGGCAGCTAGCAATACATTCGCCGGATAATTGCACGCTGTCCGTGCGCATATAACTGATCAACCCAACGGTTTCGCCATCAATTTCAACACCTTCATATAATTTTTGGGCCATACGCATTGTTTGGGTAGCACCAAACCCCAGCTTGCGGGAGGCTTCTTGCTGCAAGGTTGAGGTAATAAAAGGAGAGGCGGGGTTACGGCGGACAATCTTGTTATCTATCTGGGTAACACACCAGCCGGATAGTTTCTGTAATTTTTTGACGATGGTATCGGCATCGGTGGTGTTGGTGATGGAAAACTTTTCTAGTTTTTTTTGATCCCATTTCGATAGTTTGGCACGAAATGGTTCGTTATTAGAATTGCGAAAATGGGCAAAAATATCCCAATATTCTTGCGAAACAAACAGTTCAACTTCACTTTCCCGCTCACAAACCAGCCTTAATGCTACAGATTGAACACGGCCCGCCGATTTCGCGCTTGGCAACTTACGCCACAATACGGGTGACAAAGTAAAGCCCACCAGGTAATCCAAGGCACGCCTGGCTAAATAGGCATCAACCAAATTTTGGTCAATCTGACGGGGATTTTTGAGACCCTCTAAGACAGCTTGCTTGGTAATTTCATGGAAAACCACCCGGCTAATCGGCAAGTCCTTGGATAACAAACGCCGGCGTTTTAATTCTTCCCAAATATGCCAAGAAATGGCCTCACCCTCTCGGTCAGGGTCGGTTGCCAAAATTAAGCGGTCAGCTGATTTAAGGGCTTGGCTGATTTGGTGCAACTGAGCTTGTCCACGGCTTTCTACTTCCCAATTCATGGCAAAATTATCTTCTGGTTGAACGCCGCCTTCTTTTGAAGGCAGATCCCTCACATGGCCAAAACTGGCAATAACGATATGATTTGCACCCAGATATTTGTTAATGGTTTTGGCCTTGGCGGGTGATTCAACAACAACGACATCCATTATAAACGATCCTTCACGACAACCAGGCGTTGATCAATTCGTTATCCCTAAACTAACCTTATCTCCTAGATGACGTCGAACCTTCCCGTCCATTTCTAGTTCGGTTAGTATAACCCGTAAATCTGCCAAAGATAATTGGCATTCATTCGCGAGTTCGTCAATGGAAATTGGCGTAATCGCAAGTTTTTGAAGAATAGTACTCTCAATTTCAGCGAATGGGGGGATAAAAGAAGGTGTGTGGGGAGAGGGAGATTTGGCTATTTGAAAGCTGCGGATATTCTTGATAAGGGTATCTGATGGCCGGGCGTTTGTATCAAAATCAGGCAGGGAATGAATGACATCCTCCGCACTTTCTGTTAAAACAGCGCCTTGCCTGATTAAGTTATTGGGGCCATAGCTGCGGCCGTCAAGGGGAGAACCGGGAACGGCAAAGACCTCTCTTCCTTGTTCTAAAGCCATTTTTGCGGTGATCAGCGATCCTGATTTAGCCGTTGCTTCCACAACGATAATTCCCAAACTAAGGCCCGAGATTAAACGGTTGCGTCTTGGAAAAAATCCGGCTTGTGGAATTGTTCCCCACGGTTGTTCACTGACAATCAGACCCTGCTCCTTTATTTGGCGATATAGTTCTTGATGTTGCGGCGGGTAGATATGATCTGCGCCTCCAGCCAGTACAGCAATTGTGCCTGTGGTTAAGGAACCACGGTGTGCAGCTTGATCAATACCCTTGGCCATCCCTGAAACGACTGTCAAACCTGCTTTGCCAAGACCTAAAGCCAATAATTCCGCAATTTTGCAACCGGCGGCAGATGCTTGGCGCGCGCCCACAATCGCCACTTTAGGTAATTGCAATAATGCTTGGTTGCCGAGAATGGTAATAACCGGCGGTGGATCTGCGATAAACCTTAGAAGAGCAGGATATTCCGGCTGATCCAAAAGGATTATTTCGCCGCCATTTTTTTGGGTTTCTTCAATCTCGCGTTGGATATTGCTGACAGATGGTAAGGGATGATTGGCAAAAAGGCGGATCAGCTCAGGCAATCGGCTGGCTTGATAAAGGATTTCTTTGGGACTGCCAAATTTTTTGCATAGCTTTTGGAAAGTGATTGGTCCGATGAAGGGGGTTCGTGCCAAATGGATCCAGTGAAGCCTATCTTCATCAGATGGATAGGATTTATTTTTCATAACAATTGGATCAGGCAGATTTTTTGCCAATTTTTGACTCGCTACCCGCAAATAATCGTTGAATATTGGTGTGATGGCGGATGAATACAAGCACGGTCATCACTGCCACCCATAACGCTGCCTCCATACTTACGAACCACCAACATAGGAAAGGGCAGGCAAAGGCTGTAAGCAGGGAGGCAAGTGACGAGAAGCGGAAAACGAAAGCAATCAAGACCCATAGGGCCAAGGCAATCAATCCAAGCTTCCAATTAATAGCCAACATAATGCCCAAGAAAGTTGCCACCCCTTTACCACCGTGGAATTTTAACCACACCGGGAACAAATGGCCAAGAAAAGCAAAGAAACCTGCTATTAAAGCTAGTTCTAAGCTCCAGTGATAGCCGATGAAAAATGCCAATGCCCCTTTCCCTCCATCCAAGAGTAGGGTAAAGAAGGCCAGCGATTTATGACCTGTCCGCAAAACATTGGTGGCGCCAATATTGCCGGATCCAATCTGGCGGATATCGCCAAGCCCTGCTAAACGAGTGAGCAACAGGCCAAAAGGGATAGAACCCAAAATATAGCCAATCAGGGCCATTCCGATCATTTCACCGTATCCTGACATCCTGACACCTTTTTTAGAAGTTATTATAAATTTGCCGTCCATCGACATAGGTTTGCAGGATCTTACCTTTAACCGGGAAATGATGAAAAGGTGAATTCTTTGCCTGACCATGGAAAGCATGGATGTTGATAGCATAGGCTTTAGCAACATCGAAAACAACCATGTCGGCAGGCCTGCCGATTTGCAGCCGCCCTTGGGGTAATCCTAAAATATCGGCTGGATTGCTGGTTAAACATTTCAGTAAAGCCAGTAAACCCATGCCGTGCTGATGATAAAGCTGTAAACTGAGGGGGAAGAAAGTTTCTAGCCCGGCTGCCCCTGCAGAAGATTGAACAAAAGTGGTTTTTTTAGAATCGTCATCTTGCGGGCTGTGGTCGCTGGTGATGCAGTCAATGATCCCATTTTTAAGGCCTTCAATCACCGCCAACCGGTCCGATTCTTCGCGTAGCGGCGGCGATAATTTGGCTAAGGTTTGGTATCCTTGAATAGCCTGTTCATTTAAACAAAAGTAAGCAGGAGAAGTGCTGCAACTCACGGGTAATTGGTGTTGTTTGGCTTGGCTGATTATTCTAGCGGCAGTTTTGGTGGTGATTGGGAAACTGTGATAAGGGCTTTGGGTTAAAGCAACCAAATGTAAGTCACGCTCAATTTGCATTGTTTCGGCACAAGCAGGGACGGAGGGTAACCCCATTTTGGTGGATAAATAACTGTGGGTGGCAAGCGTACCTTCCGCCAATCGCTGATCTTCAGCATATTGTAAAATAAGGCTTTTAAAAGTTTTGGCGTAAGACAAGGCTTTCCAAAAAACTTTTGGGTTATCCACCGCTTTCAGGCCGTCCGTAAAACCGATTGCCCCCGCTTGTTGTAAATAACCCATTTCACTTAACTGCTGTCCAGCCAAATTTTGGGTCATTGACCCATAACAATATAATTTTGTTTTTTTCTCCTGATTGGCTGCATGCCTAAGGTAACTCACAACCTCCGCATGATCTAAAATGGGCCTAGTATTTGGCAGGCAAACCATTGAGGTGACGCCTCCAGCCGCCGCCGCTTGCAACGTACTGGAAAGGGATTCTGTTAAAGTGGCCCCCGACACACGTATCTGCATTCGCATGTCGATCAAACCAGGGGCAATACAGTGGCCTTGGCAATCCTGAAAGGGAATTTTCTGCCTTTCACAATATTTTATATTGATGTGACTGCCAACTTCCGTAATCAATCCTTGATCTATCAGAATTCCCCCTGTCTGATCTAAACCACTGGAAGGGTCAAGCAGGCGACCGTTAATCAAAGCAAAGGGTACAGAATATGACATCTTGTTAATCCTCAGGGGATATTTACGGGAGCTAAGTAGGTAAGCGTTTCTTTTGCGTTAAAGCGTCCAAACAAGCCATCCTTACGGCTACCCCCATTTCAACTTGTTCTAATATAGCGCTATAGCTAAGACTATCGGCCACTTGCCCGGAAATCTCAACGCCTCTATTGATGGGGCCAGCCTCCATGACCAAAACATCGGGTTTGGCATGTTTTAATTTTTCCATCGTTAGACCAAAAAAATCCATATATTCTTCTAGGGAAGGGACAAAAGCCCCTTGCATCCGTTCTTGTTGCAACCGCAACATGATAATGACGTCTGCGTTCTTAAAACCTTCACGAAGATTGTAGTGAATCTGGATGTTGGATTGGGAAAAATATTGCGGTATTAAAGTTCGTGGTCCGACCAGATGAATCTGCGCTCCTAATTTTCCTAAAAGATGTATGTTGGAGCGGGCAACCCGGCTGTGCAGCACATCGCCGCAAATGGCGATTTTCAAGCCGCTGATATTTTTTTTATGACGCTTAATTGTCAACGCGTCTAAAAAGGCTTGGGTTGGGTGTTCGTGGGTGCCATCACCTGCGTTAATTACGGCGGCAGATGAAATTTGCTTGCTGATGAAATCCACGGAACCTGACTCCGGGTGGCGGACGATCAAAACATCCAATTTCATCGCCTGTAGGGTTAAAACCATATCCCTAATAGATTCACCCTTTTTAAGCGAACTGGTGGCGGTGGCAATATTGATAATGTCGGCTCCTAAGCGCTTGGCCGCCAGTTCAAAAGAGGTACGGGTACGGGTTGATTCTTCAAAAAACAGATTGATGACCGTCAAGCCCTTCAGCAAGGAACGCTGATTTTGGACAAAAGAAGGAAGGGTATAATTTTCAGCCAAGGCTAGAAAAGCCTGAATTTCTAAGGCAGATATTTCTTCAATGGCTAAAAGATGTTGGGGAAATGAAACCGCTGCAGCCATTCAACCACCTTTATTTAATCAACCACCGGTTTGCCAATAACTCTGCACGCTTTTCGTAGGTGACCTAGAGACAGGGCCAAGTAGGGCCAGCATAGCCTATGACTTATTCGGGGCAAGTGCCATCACCATCTGGCGTCCTTCTAACCTTGGGGATTGCTCAATTTTTGCCTTATCGCCTAAATCCGTTCGCATGCGTTCGAGCAACTGCATTCCCAAATCATGGTGCATCATTTCCCGGCCGCGGAAGCGCAAGGTTACTCTGACCTTATCACCTTCATCCAAGAAACGGACAATCGATTTCAATTTCACGTCATAATCGTGGTCATCAATGCCAGGACGGATTTTGATTTCTTTGATTTCAATAACCTTTTGTTTCTTTTTGGCTTCATTCCGGCGTTTTTGTGCCTCATACTTATATTTACCGTAATCTAATATCTTGCATACGGGCGGGCTAGCATTGGGGGAAACCTCAATCAGATCAAGACCTGCTTCCATGGCCTTGGCCAAGGCAACTTTAAGGGGAACAACCCCAACCATCTCCCCTGCGGCATCAATCAACCGGACGGTGCTTGAATTAATCTGCTGGTTAACGCGAGTGGTGTCACGTTCGGTATTGGCGGGATTTGTCGAAGAATTTGTTGTATTAAAATTAACCATTTCACCTCGGTAAAGTTATTAATAAAGATCGAAAATAAAAGATTATAGGGGCTGTTGACATTCTTGGTGTAATTGTTGGATAGCTGCCTCCAAGGAAACAATTTCCTGATCTTTGCCGGACAGGCGGCGAATGGCCACTTGCTGCTGCTCTGCTTCGCGGTTGCCGACCACAAAAATCAAGGGGATCTTGCTTTCGCTATGCTCGCGGATTTTATAGGTAATTTTTTCATTGCGGATATCCAAATGGACGCGGATATTAGCTTTTCGAAGTTTTTGGTAAATATCTTTCGCATAATCAGCGCTGGCATCGGTAATATTAGCAACAACCACTTGCAGTGGGGCCAGCCATAGGGGGAAGCGTCCGCCATGATGCTCAATGAGAATGCCCATGAAACGCTCCATCGACCCTAAAACCGCTCGGTGCAGCATAACGGGACGTCTTTTAGACCCATCCTCTGCAATATAGGAAGCATCCAATCTTTCAGGCATAATGTAATCAACCTGCAATGTTCCGCATTGCCACACGCGCCCAATACTGTCTTTTAAATAAAATTCTAATTTAGGGCCGTAAAATGCCCCTTCGCCTGCATTGACTGTATACGGAATTCCGGCTTTTTTGATGGCCTGATGCAAAATTTTTTCAGCCTTATCCCAGACCTCATCTGTTCCTGCGCGTAAAGCCGGGCGGTCTGCTAATTTAACCGTAAATTCCGGAAAACCAAGGTCGCGATACATCTTTGCGAGTAACTGACAAAAATTAATAGTTTCTTCAACCACCTGATTTTCAGTACAAAAAATATGGGCATCATCCTGGGTAAAAGACCTGACTCGCATAATGCCGTGAAGAGAGCCAGATGCCTCATTGCGGTGGCAACAGCCGAATTCTGCCATGCGTAGTGGTAAATCGCGGTAACTGGTAATACCTTGGCGGAAAATCTGCACATGAGCCGGGCAATTCATTGGTTTAAGGCCCAGGATCTGTCCTTCTTCTTGGAAAACAAACATGTCTTTGCGGTATTTTTCCCAATGACCTGATTTTTCCCATAAAGATTTATCGAAGAGAAGGGGAGTTTTAACTTCCTGATAATTGTATTGTGCCAATTGACTGCGAACGTAATTTTCCAGGGTGCGGTACAGGGTCCAGCCTTTTGGATGCCAAAATACACTGCCAACCGCTTCTTCTTGTAAATGGAAAAGATCCATCGAACGCCCTAGACGTCGATGATCACGTTTTTCCGCTTCCTCCAGCTGCAAAAGATAATCGGTTAGTTGCTGTTCATTCGCCCAGCAAGTGCCATAAATGCGTTGCAATTTGGCATTATTGGCGTCACCCCGCCAATAGGAACCAGAAATTTTGCTTAAGCGAAAAGCTTTGCCCAGCTGGCCGGTACCTGTTAAATGAGGGCCGGTACATAAATCAGTAAAATCACCTTGTTGATAAACGCTAATTGGTTCACTGGTGGGAATGGTTGCTACATGTTCTGCTTTAAAAATTTCGCCCTTACTTTTAAAAAATTTGATAGCCTGGTCGCGTGACCATATATGGCGTGTAATGGGCAAATTACGGGTAACGATTTCCTGCATCCGTTTTTCAATTTTTGGCAAATCTTCAAGAGCAAACGGGGTTTCTCTGGCAAAGTCATAATAAAAGCCGTTTTCAATGGCGGGGCCAAAGGTGATTTGCGTGCCGGGAAATAATTCTTGGACAGCTTGGGCTAAAACATGGGCACAATCATGGCGCAAAATTTCAAGCCCCAACGGCTCGTCACGTTGGATAAACTCGATTTTGGCTTGGTCGGGAATGATGGTTGATAAGTCACTAGGAATCCCATTGATTTTGATGGCGATCACCTGTTTAGGGGCTGATAAGCGCTTGGCGATCTCATAGCCCTTCAAGTTGGTAGGGAACTGGTGAACAGTCCCATCGGCAGTAATAATTGACGGCATAATACCCATAAAATAAAAGCAATTTAACCCAATTTGACCAAGATTTTGTTGGATGTCAAGATTTTAGCAAAAATATTCAGATTGGTTCTGCCAGATCTTCGGTGTGATTGAGGAAAAGTTTTTCGCTGCGGGATTTAAAAAAATCTGGTTGGATAATAGCGTTTTGGATGCGGTCAATGCGGAAGAAACGCACCGCCGCCCGCCACTGGTCCCAGGCCAACAGATACCATACCGGCCAATTTAATAAAAGGAATTGGGGCTCGATCAAGCGGCTGGTTATTTCTTGCCGTTCATTTTGATAAGAAATTTGCAAATAACGCATCTCAAAAAAAGCTTGTTGGATGGGTGCTGCTCCTACAGATAATCTTTGACCATAACTTTCCATAACCTGATGTGATGCCAATCCCCCAACTAGGATCCGACGTTGTAGGGCAATGATATTGCGGCGTTGTGATTCGGGGAAGGCCAATGTAATTTTGCGGCGGATTATTTTTAAATTCCCTAAAAACAAGGGGGAGCCCAGTTTTTCCATAATGGCCAAGCTTAGCAGCAAATTGATGCTTTCCAGATAATTAACCTGTAATTTCCCCATGCCCCAACCGCGTTGCAGGCGAATCCCACCCCCTCGGCCACGATCGGTTTCAATCGGTATGCCTCTGGTTCGTAGAATGTTAAGGTCACGCAAGATTGTTCGTGTGCTGACACCAAGTTCATGGGAAACATAAGCAATTGTTAGGGAATCGCGGGATTTTAATAACCCCACCAATTCATCCAACCGTTCCAAACGTGATTGATCATTCGTTTTGCCCATTTAACAAATATGACATATTTTGTCATATATATCCATGATAATTTCTTCAAAGCCAATTTATAGGCAGATAATGTTTTTCAACACTAGAAACGAAGGAGATAAAAGATGGATCAACAAACTATTGAATGGGCAGCATTCCAATTAAAAAAGGATGTGAGCGAACAAGCCTTGCTACAAGCATCAGGAGAGCTACAGCAAAATTTTTTGCAAAAGCAACCCGGATTTATCCGGCGTGAATTGCTAAAAAAATCTGAGGGTAGTTATGTCGATATATTATGGTGGAAAACTAGGAAATATGCAGAACAGGCAGGCGATCAAGTGATGCAGCATCCGGCTTGTTTGGGGTATTTCCAATTGATGAATGTAGATTTACTGAACCCTAGTGAAGCTCCAGCCCATTTCCTGCAAGTTAAAACTTACCCTTAAATATTCCGCAGCTTAGTAAGCTTGATCGGTTTGGTTTAGGCATTGAGCGAGGACGGATAGAAAAAGGGCATGGATAAAACCCATGCCCTTTTGAAGGGTATCCTCAGAAAATCTAGCTAAGTGGCTAACCCCAATAGTTTCTCTGCACTGACATAAGGTAACTTTAAAGCCTCAGCCACCGCTTGGTAAGTTAATTTGCCTTCATGCACATTTAAGCCGTTGCGTAAATGCACATCATCGGTCAAGGCTTTCTTGTAACCCTTATTAGCCAAAGCCAAAATAAACGGCAAAGTCGCGTTATTCAAGGCAAAGGTGGATGTGCGCGGAACGGCGCCCGGCATGTTGGCCACGCAATAATGGATCACGCCATCAACGACATAAGTGGGCTGGGCATGGGTGGTTGGTTTGCTGGTTTCAAAGCAACCACCTTGGTCGATGGCGATATCAACCACCACCGAGCCGGGACGCATTTTTTTGATCATTTTATGGGTCACCAACCGTGGGGCTGCAGCGCCTGGGACCAGCACAGCACCAATTACCAAATCAGCACCCGTCACATGGCTTTCAATTGAATCGACTGTCGAATATAAGGTGGTTAAGCGGGAACCGAATTGTTCATCCAACTGTTTTAAACGGTCAAGCGAGCGTTCGAGGATAATAACTTCAGCCTCCATCCCGATAGCCATGCGGGCGGCATGGGTGCCCGATACACCACCGCCGATGATCACGACTTTGGCAGGTGCAACGCCTGGGACACCACCCAGTAAGATACCAGTTCCACCAACACCTTTTTCCAAACAATGGGCGCCGACCTGGATGGACATGCGACCCGCCACTTCACTCATCGGCGCCAGCAAAGGAAGACCACCGCGGCTGTTCGTCACGGTTTCATAGGCAATGGCTGTACAGCCTGAGTCAAGCAATCCTTTGGTTTGTTCAGGATCTGGTGCCAAATGCAAATAGGTGAATAAGATTTGTCCCCGACGCAGCCTTTTATATTCAGCGGCTTGCGGTTCCTTAACTTTGACTACCATTTCTGCTTTTTCAAATATTTCTTGGGCTGTTTTGGCAATTTTTGCCCCAGCCGCGACATAGGCTTGATCATCAAAGCCAATGCCAAGGCCAGCGCCGGTTTCAACCAAAACCTGGTGACCATGATGAACAACTTCCCGAACACTCGAAGGAACCATTCCGACCCGATATTCGTGGGTTTTAATTTCCTTCGGCACACCAATCAACATGATAATCTTCCTTTAATAAAGTTAATAATTGAACCTATATAAAGCCAGAAATAACGTGCCTAAACACAAAACTTATTTAGGCGAGTTTCTTTAACACTTCTGACAGGATGTTAAAAATAGCATCAATATGTTGTTTCTCAAGCACCAAAGGCGGAGATAAGGCAATCGTATCACCGCTGGCCCTTACCAATAAACCCTTTTCATAACAATCCAGGAAAGTTTGGAATCCGCGTTTGCCTGGTTTTCCGGGAATGGTTTCCAGTTCAATACCTGCTATAATACCAATATTACGGATGTCGATGATGTGGGGTAATCCCTTTAAAGAATGAGCAGCTTCTTGCCAATAAGGGGTAAGGGATTTGGCATTTTCAAAAATTTTACCTTTTTTATAAACATCCAAGGTGGCAATCCCTGCGGCACAGGCACTCGGATGGCCGGAATAGGTATACCCATGGAACAGCTCAATGCTGGCACCGTCACTTGCCTGCAACATCGTATCATAAATAGATTGCTTGACAAATACCGCACCCATAGGGAAAGCACCATTGGTGATGCCTTTAGCGGTCGTTATCATATCCGGCATAACATCAAAATATTGGGCGGCGAAAGCTGTCCCCAAACGGCCAAACCCGGTAATGACTTCGTCAAAAATCAGCAAAATTCCGTGTTTATCACAAATTTCCCGTAGCCTCTTCAAATATCCTTTGGGTGGAACCAACACACCGGTTGACCCGGCAACCGGTTCAACAATCACTGCTGCAATATTTGATGCATCATGCAAGGTCACAATCCGCTCTAATTCGTTGGCTAGCTCAACACCATTCTTCGGCTCCCCCTTACTGAAGGCGTTTTTTGCCAAGTCATGGGTATGGGATAAGTGGTCAACGCCGGTCAATAAACTGCCGAACGCTTTGCGGTTATTAACCATGCCACCAACCGATATGCCGCCAAAACCAACACCATGGTAACCGCGTTCCCGCCCGATCAAGCGTTGCCTGGTTCCTTGACCTTTGGCACGGTGGTACGCCAATGCAATTTTTAAAGCGGAATCGACTGCTTCTGATCCTGAATTCGTAAAGAACACGTGATTAAGGTCACCCGGGGTGATGGTGGTTAGTTTGGAGGCAAATTCGAACACCAAAGGATGGCCCATTTGGAAGCAAGGTGCATAATCCAGTTTTGCAATTTGGTTGCGCACGGCCTCGGTAATCTCTGGGCGGCCATGGCCTGCATTCACACACCATAATCCGGCTGCGCCATCCAAAATGCGATTGCCTTCAACGGTAGTGTAATACATACCAGCCGCACTTACCAATAAACGCGGGTTTGCCTTGAATTGCTTGTTGGCGGTAAAAGGCATCCAAAAGGCTTCAAGATTATTAGGGATCTGCGAAGTTGGTGTTTCTGTTTTCATGGGTATAATCCTAATCCAGAAAGAATAACTGATTAAAACCGATCACAGCATAAACAATCCCTTTACCGGATGGCAATAAAATAATGGGAGTGCTTCATGGCCATGGCATTCCCAAGCATGGAGTAGGGTAACTAAAGAAAATTGATGACAAGAAGGCAGTATTTGCTTTTGAACTGGGCTCATGTTCTTTACCTATCGCCGAACAGGAGCCATTTTTTGCTTAGCTTCTCAAAACCATCCTTCAATGCGTCATCCAGTTGTTGCATCGGGATAGCAATGCCTAAATCTTGGAAAGACGTAACGCCATATTTTTGATTGTTAATGCCACAAGGGATAAATTGCTGAAAGGCATTTAAATCACAAGAATGGTTAATGGCAAATCCATGAAAAGTTACATGTTGTTTAATCCGTACGCCGATGGCAGCAATTTTGTCCTCATATCCCAAGCCTTTATCTGGCCTTTCGATCCATACTCCGACGCGTTCGGGACGTTGATGCCCCTTTAAACCGAAGCTAGACAAAGTTTGAATAATCCATGCTTCTAAAAACAGTATATATTGCCGAACGTCATGAATGCGTTTTTTTAAATCAATCATTACATATACCACCCGTTGTCCAGGGCCATGATAGGTATATTTCCCGCCCCGGCCGGTATGGTATAATGGCAGGTGAAGAGAGGGATGCAAATCATCTGGCTTGGCACTTGTTCCAGCGGTAATTAAGGCAGGATGTTCCACCAGCCATATTTGTTCTTGGGCATTCTTTGTGCGGATATCGATTGCTAGCCTTTCCATAGCCTGAAGGGTCTGGGGATAATCCAGCAATTGATCATTTTTTATCCAAGTGATAGGAGAATCGCCAGTTAATTTTTTGCTTTCAGAAGGATGATTAATGATGGAAGGCATTTTTATTACTTGTGATCAGGTTGGCCAAGATCAATATGATAATTATTAGTTGAATGTAGTGTAGATATTTCGATATGATCGCCTTTTATGTTGTCAGGTTGATTTTGATTATACAAGATATATTGCTTAATTTATTCCAGTAAGATAAAAGTCTCCTGCCAAAGGTAACTAGGAGAGCTTAGATATAAGCGGTCGTGGCGGAATGGTAGACGCGCAGCGTTGAGGTCGCTGTGGGGCAACCCGTGGAAGTTCGAGTCTTCTCGACCGCACCAAAGTGACATAAAATATGTGGCAATCATCAGGATCACCGGATTGTCGGGTGGAGATGATCAAGGGGTAAGCGGGTGTTTAAAATTTTTGGAGTCAGGGATGGTCGATAACCTTACTGAAAGCGCTCTTGAATATCACCGCCAGCCAACGCCTGGCAAGTTGGCGATTGTTTCGACGAAACCTTTAGCTAATCAGCGCGATCTGGCTTTGGCATATTCGCCAGGGGTGGCTGCTGCTTGCGAAGCAATTGTTGCCGATCATGCCGAAGCTGCCAAGCTGACTTCTCGTGCTAATTTGGTGGCGGTTATCACCAACGGTACAGCGGTTCTTGGCCTTGGGAACATTGGGCCACTAGCCGCAAAGCCGGTTATGGAAGGGAAAGCAGTCTTATTTAAAAAATTTGCAGGCATTGATGTTTTCGATATTGAAATTGCTGAGCAAGATCCTAAAAAACTGATTGATATTGTTGCTAGTTTGGAGCCAACATTTGGCGGTATTAACCTTGAAGATATTAAAGCCCCGGAATGTTTTGAAATTGAAAATCAATTGCGCAGCCGGATGCGCATCCCGGTTTTCCATGATGATCAACATGGAACCGCTATTATTGTGGCTGCAGCCATTCGGAATGGGTTACGGGTTGTTGGTAAACCTTTAAAAGATATAAAATTAGTTGTATCGGGTGCAGGTGCTGCGGCGTTGGCTTGTTTGGACCTTCTGGTCGATCTGGGATTGCCTGTTGCCAACGTAACTGTCTCCGATATTGTTGGTGTGGTTTGGAAAGGCCGTACCGAGCTGATGGATCCACGTAAAGCGCGTTATGCAAAAGAAACGAACGCCAGGACATTGGCGGAAATTATTGAAGGGGCGGATGTTTTTTAGGCCTTTCTGCTGGCAAGGTATTGAAACCGGCAATGGTTGCAAAAATGGCAAAAAATCCTTTGGTTTTTGCCTTAGCTAACCCCACTCCTGAAATCACGCCTGAGGAAGTGAAAGCTGTCCGTTCTGATGCAATTGTTGCCACCGGTCGTTCGGATTATCCCAATCAGGTAAATAACGCCTTATGTTTTCCTTTTATTTTTAGAGGTGCCTTGGACGTGGGCGCGACAACGATTAACGAGGCGATGAAAATTGCTTGCGTTAATGCCATAGCTGATCTTGCCTACGCCGAACCATCGGAAGTGGTGGGTGCCGCTTATGGAGTTGAAACCCCCGCATTTGGCAAGGATTATATTATCCCTAGGCCTTTTGACCCCAGGTTGCTTGTGGAAATTGCCCCGGCTGTAGCAAAAGCCGCGATGGATAGCGGTGTTGCCACACGGCCTATTGAAGATTTTAAAGCATACCGGCAAAAACTGACCCAGTTTGTCTTCCGGTCCGGATTACTCATGAAAACTGTTTTTGATGGCGCCCATCATGATCCTAAACGGTTGGTTTATGCCGAAGGTGAGGATGAGAGGGTATTACGGGCAGTCCAGACAGTTTTGGATGAAGGTTTAGCCAAGCCTATTCTCATTGGCCGCCACTGGGTGATCAACAAAAGGATAGAAAAATTAGGTCTGCGCTTCCGTATTGGAAAGGAAGTCAAATTAATCGATCCTGAGAATGACCCGGCCTATACCTCCTATTGGCAGCAGTACCATCATATCATGGAACGCAAAGGTGTTACACCCGATTTAGCAAAAACTTTGATCCGGACTGATAATACCTTAATCGCGGCTTTAATGGTTCGCCGGGAGGAGGCGGATGCGATGATTTGCGGGGTTTTTGGCAGGTTTGATCATCATTTGCGTCATATTAATGATGTTATTGGCTTAAAACCTCAGGCCAATAATTTTGCTTGTATGAATGCTTTAATTTTGTCGCAGGGAAATTTTTTCCTTTGTGATACCCAGGTAACGCCGGAACCCACTGCGGATCAAATTGCTGAGACGACTTTATTAGCAATTGAAGAAGTCAAAAAATTTGGGGTAACCCCTAAAGTTGCTTTATTGTCTCATTCCAGTTTTGGCAGTTCCGAAACAGCTTCTGCACGAAAAATGCGGCAGGCATTAGCAATTGTTAAAAAACATAACCCTGCAGTTGAAATCGAAGGGGAAATGACAGGGGATGCAGCCTTATCAGAAGCCGTGCGTCGTCAGCAATTCCCAGATGCCAAGTTAGCGGGACAAGCTAATTTGTTGGTTTTCCCCTCACTCGATGCCGCCAATATTGCCTTTAATTTATTAAGGCAAATGGGGGATGGGTTGAGTATCGGCCCCATTTTACTGGGAAGTGGGAAATCTGCCCATATCCTCTCTCCTTCTGCCAAGGTGCGTAGTATTATAAATATGTCGGCTGTGGCCGTGGTTGGTGCGCAAATCCTTAAATAATTTTTATATCTAAAGGGATCATGATGAACAATGAAGACTTGGTGAACCCTGATCAGAAAATTATCTCTACCCATTTTGACCAAGAAGGGTATGAGGGTTTTGCATCAGAAAATCTTAAATCTCTTGTCACTGCTTTAGAGGCTGGTCAGGTGTCCGTGGTCAAAGGAATGCTTGATCATTTCCGTGCCCAAGATATTGCCAGTATTTTAGAGCAATTAACACGGGAAGAGCGTAAATGGCTGTTTGATATTTTACCGAAGCCATTGGATGCCGAAATATTTGCCTATTTAGCTGTCCCCGTGCGCGAAGAAATATTGCCATTGCTTGATTCGGAAACCTTGGCGGATGTGATCCGTCGTTTGGAAAGCGATGATGCAATTGATTTGCTTGAGGATTTAACGGATGGGCAAAAGCAAGAAATATTGCAAAAAGTTGCTCCCCAAGCACGAAAAATATTAGAGGAGGGATTAAACTATCCCGAACAAAGTGCGGGCCGATTGATGCAACGTGAACTGGTAGCCATACCAGTCAATTGGACAGTTGGTGAAACGATTGATTATTTGCGGGCAAAAGAAGATTTGCCTAAAGATTTTTATGATTTTTTCTTGGTTGATGAGACTAATAAGCCAGTCGGGGTCGTGCCTTTAAGCAGGGCCATGCGTAATAAAAGGGTGGTGCGTTTAGCAGATATCATGGATCAAGATTTAGACCTGATTCCCGTGGATATGAACCGGGAGGAGGTGGCTTATCTTTTTCGTAAATATGCCCTTGTTTCCGCTCCGGTGGTTTCAGATGACGGTCGATTGATCGGGGTGATTACCGTAGATGACGTTGTCAACATCATCGATGCGGCGGCGGCTGAAGACCTGCTCAAATTAGGGGGGGTGCGGGCCAGTGAATTTTACCGCTCCATCAGGCAGACCACTTTTTCGCGCTGGGTTTGGTTGGCCATTAACTTATTCACCAGCATTTTTGCCTCGTTAATCATCGATAATTTTGCCGAAACCATTCAACGGCAAGTAGCACTGGCAGTTTTAATGCCACTGATCGCTTCCATGGGTATGAATGCTGGCACCCAAACCATTACCGTGGCGGTACGGGCGTTGGCGGTACATGATTTAAAATTGACCAACCAATGGCGATTTTTCATCAAAGAACTTATTGTCAGTTTAATTAACGGCTGTGTTTTTGCATTGGTTGCGGTTTTAATAGCTTGGGGATGGTTTGGCGACTGGATCATCGGCCTTGTCTTTGGTGTTGCCATGTTTTCCACGTTGTTGATTGCCGCGGTGGTTGGCTCACTGGTTCCTATCTTTTTAGAGAGATGGAAAATAGATCCGGCTGATTCATCTGTTGTACTCGTGACAACGGTAACTGATATGGTTGCTTTCGCTTCTTTTCTTGGGTTGGCTTATCTTATTTTATAGATAGCCACTCTTGCTGAGGCGAGCTCAATCAGCATGTTAGCATCTTAAGGGATAAAGGATGCGTATAGCCATATCTTGGTATAATTGGGATAATTGACCTCTCATTATGCTACCTGATGGAAGGACGCACTATGGAAACATTTTTACATTTTTTTATTTGGGCGCTTGGTATTGGTACTTTGATTGTCTGGATGATAATGTTTTATTACGGAATAAAAATTTTAAGGTATGGACGACGCCCGGAACATAGCTTTTTCTACTTATTAACGCACGGGATGTTATGGTTTAAAAAAGGCACTTTTCTACCACATACCCAAAGGGATAGAGATTGTTTTGTTCGGTACAGCATTATTTTTGCAGGTATATTGTTTTTATTCCTGTGGATTTCAGTTATTTTTACCCGCCTTTAATTTGAAGCGCAGGTTTTTTGTGGCGGCACCGTCTAACTTGAATAAGAATATATTTATAACTAGGTCAACCCGATACGATGAGCGAAGATGAGGCCTTATTAAAGCGAATCGAAGGTGGTGATGAACAGGCTTTCCAGATGCTGATGTCACTCCATTTACCGCGTTTTTTTAGACTTGCTTACCGGTTTTTGCTTTCCAAAGCGGATGCCGAGGATGTGGTGCAAGATTGTTTTTTAAAGTTATGGCGTGATGCTAAGGATTGGCCGGTAATAAGGCAAAGGCCGCAGCATTTTACGTCATGGTTTTATAGGGTGGTTGCCAATCGATGTATTGACCAATTGCGTCAGCCAAAAATGGTCGAGATTGATGAAGATCTAATCCATGCTTCCCCATTTTTATCTCATCAATCGGGGCAGTTATCCCCAGAAAAAGCAACGCAGCAAAAAGAAATGGAACGCCATGTGCAGTTGGCTTTAGCAAGTTTACCTGATCGGCAACGGATGGCTTTTAATCTTTGTTTTTATGAAGGATTATCCTATTACGATGCGGCGGAAATTCTTGGTGTGACCTTGAAATCCTTAGAATCTTTAATGATCCGAGCAAGGCAAAAACTAAAAAAGAAATTATTATTTTTACTTTAGACGATGCAATAAGGTGTGCAATCAGATGATAAAAAAGAAATGCTTAAAAAGATATATCCAACTATATGGGCTTGATTTAAACAAATGGCCAATCACAATGTCGGCTGCTGATAGCAAGCTGATGGAGCAGGCAATCAAAGAAGATTCTGATTTGACAGCGTTGGTGCAGGGGGAAGCCAAATTTAACCAGGTGCTGCAGATGTTACCCACGCCGAATCCTTCTGCGCTCCTGGAAAAAAATATTTATCAAGCGGTTATAGCGGGTGACTTAGAGTTACCAGATAAACGTTATAGCCAAAAATTTCTTTATTCCCACTCCCTTATCCAGTGGGTGCAAAAAAAAATGGGATCATTGGCAATGATACCTGCTTCCTTTGCGATGATTCTTGGCTGTGGATGGTTACTGGGCCAATATTACCAGCCACCTACCTTTGAAATAACCGATTTTTATGCTGACCCCGCCGTTTCCATGATTTTTGAGGAATAGCTAAAATGCCCATTAATAATTCTTCCCAACGGTTTCGTTGGCTCATCATCGGGTTGATTGTTTCTTTCTTATTAAATGCTTTTTTGGTAGGCTTTTGGTTAGGTAATTTCAGCGAGCCAACTCTATCAAGACCCGGGCCCGTTTCAATCAACCGGTTTATCCAACAGCTGCCTGAGGCCGACCAGCAATTGATCCAAGCAGCTTTTAAAAGCCGGTTGCCCATTTTCCAAAACCTTCGCCAGGAATTAAGGCAAAAGAGCAAACAGGTGGCTCTTTTAATGCAGGAACAATCGGGCGATCTGGCAGTTGATTTAGAAAAACTTAAGCAATTATTGCAACAAATCCGTATCCTAAACGAAAAAATCCAGGAAAATTTTCACCAAATGATTGTAGAGCTTTTTCCTAGCTTAACTTTAGAGGGAAAAAGGAAATTAGCTGAATCCCAGCGTTGGGATTTATCTTCTATTTTACAGCGGCGTTAAATGCCATGCTTCCCAAGCTTTGGCAGGGATAGCAAAGCGAGACTTTCAGTTTTTGCTTGATTTTAAAATGTTTTTCGAGTGTTATGACGGGATGGAAATAAGTTGTTGCAGACCAGCAACCTTAGAAAAGCGGTATAAATTAACTGTTTTGACTGTGAGTTTATGGGGAACTAGATATTTATATCTATTGTTTTTAGGTACCGTTGACGATCAACACCAGTCGTATGATTGGTGATAATGATTATAAGATCAAACTGACATTTGATAATAGCTTATGCATAATGTTTACTTTTGCTTGTATATGGGCTGTACCTCTTTGCTGCAAAACAGAGATGGATGTTATTTGCCTTTATTTCTTCAACTTTTTATGAAAGAAAAAACCAGCTAATCATGAAACAGGGCTCTCTTGCGCACCGCTCGCGGATGCGCCATCCGCGCAAAACGGGAAATTTTGTTCGGAATCAAACTTTTGACAGTAACGGTGGGGATGTCAAAATCAGGGGCAACCCGCAGCAAATTATTGATAAATATTTGGGGATGGCGCGTGACGCACATTCCTCGGGCGATAGGGTTGCAGCGGAACATTATTTTCAACATGCGGAACATTATTACCGGTTAAGTCATCATGCGACGTTATCGGATCAGCGTGAACGACACCCATCAAATACAATTGATGACAATCAACAGCCAGCTGGCAATCAAAATCAAGAAAATTCAGGTTCAGAATCAGTTTTTGCTGATGAAGATCAGGGTGATCCCTCTATTCTTTTAGAGCAAGAGAATGATCAGGGTGGTGAATATATGGAAAAGAAACCAGACGGCATGATGCTTCCTCCTGCCTTAATCAACGGGGCCGTTGTCATTCAACCTTCCACAATTGCACCCGTACCAGCCCCAACGTCTGAGGAAATTCTACCTGAAGCAAGTCAAAAAATTCCTGTAAGACGGGGACGCCATAAATTAACTCTAGCGGCTTCACCTGTTGAACAGCAGGTTGAACCAACAAGCGTAACCGAAAAATAACTGTGGTATCACCTAGTACATCGATCAGCTTTCCGGCAGCTTTTCGGTTATTGGCAATGGTGAGAACAGGCTAAAATTATCGCCATTTTTTTGCCACAATTGCCAAGCATAAATTTTGTCGGTAAGCTTTTTACAAGCCATAATAATGGAAAAAACGATTTATTGGATCAGTTTTAGGGTGCTAGGGGTTTATTGTTAAAAGGCGTGTTAAGAGGTTGGCGCCGATCAAAGGGTTCTTTTATTTAATTTTCAATAAAGAATAATCAAATGACTGCTGCGTTACTTCCTTTATCCGTTGTTATTTTGGCTGCAGGCAAAGGAAAAAGGATGCAATCTGCTTTGCCCAAAGTCATGCATCCGGTGGCCGGATTGCCGATGGTCAACCATGTACTGCGATCTGCAGCGGCCTTACAACCCCAGCAAATCGTGGTGGTGATTGGGCCGGAGATGCCGACCGTGCGCCAAGCGGTGTTGCCTTGGCCATCCGTTATCCAATCAGAACAGTTGGGAACAGGGCATGCGGTACAGATAGGTATTTCCAAGCTGCCCTTAGATAAACCACAAGATATACTGATTCTTTACGGTGATTGTCCTTTAATAACCTCAGAAACCTTGCACCGTTTGCGTCAGTGCCTTCAGGAAGCTACAACCAAAAATGTTGGCATTGTCGTTTTGGGAATGCGTTTGGCTAATCCAACAGGCTATGGCCGAATGATGACAGAAAATGGTATTTTAAAGGAAATTGTTGAAGAACGTGATGCCAATGCACAACAAAAGGCGGTTAATTTGTGTAATGCTGGCATTATGGTGGTTCAGGGCCAATTATTACCAAAATTATTGGCAAAATTAAGGCCAACCAACGCCCAGTCTGAATATTATTTAACTGATATTGTGCGTCTAGCTGCTGAAAATGGTCAAAAAACCCTTGTATGGGAAACTGATCCCGAAGAAGTGATGGGGGTTAATACCAGAAGTGAACTTGCGCTGGTGACTAAAGCAATGCAAAAAAGATTGCGTTGTCAAGCTATGGATCAAGGGGTCAGCTTGGTGGATCCAGAAACCGTTTGGCTTAGTTGGGATACCCTATTTGCCAGAGATGTTATTATTCATCCATGTGTCAATATAGGGTTAGGTGTAAAAATAGCGGAAGGGGTTGAAATCCGGTCGTTTTCTTCTGTAGAAGGCGCTACAATCGGTGCTTTCAGTAAAATTGGGCCCTTTACTCGCCTGCGTCCCGGGACAGTGCTGGATGAGCATGTTCATATTGGTAACTTTGTTGAAATTAAAAACAGTGAAATTGCTGAAACCACCAAGATTAACCACCTTTCCTATATTGGGGATGCAAATGTCGGAAAATCTGTTAATATAGGGGCTGGAACAATTACCTGTAACTATGATGGTATGCAAAAATATAAAACGATCATTGAAGATCATAGTTTTATTGGTTCAAACACTTCGCTAGTTGCCCCAGTTGTGATAGGTGAGGGAGCAATGGTGGGTGCAGGCAGTGTTATTACCACAGATGTTCCAGCCAAAGCCATGGCTGTCGGGCGCGCTCCTCAAATAACTAAGGCGGATGGGGCGGTGCGTTACCGGTTAAAGAAAAAGGTTGTCACCCAAAACCAGGAGAAGAAATAATGTGCGGAATTATCGGGATTGTTGCCCAAAAGCCGGTTTCAACAATATTACTGGACGGTTTGAAACGATTAGAATACCGGGGATATGATTCCGCAGGTATTGCTACCTTGGTCAATGGCAATATTGAACGCCGCCGGGCAGAGGGGAAATTAGAAAAATTAGCCGAATTGGTGGCAGGAAAGCCCTTGCCTGGCATGGTTGGCATTGGCCATACGCGTTGGGCAACCCATGGGAAGCCTAGTGAGAAAAACGCCCATCCCCATGCAACCCAATTGGTGGCACTTGTCCATAACGGTATCATCGAAAATTATCAGGAATTGCGCCAAGAGTTGCAACAAGAGGGATATGGATTTAGTAGTGAAACCGATACAGAAACTATCGCGGTATTGTTGACCCGCTCCCTGGAACAGCAAAAAACTCCTGAACAGGCGGTTGCAGAGGCTTTGCCTAGGTTAAAGGGGGCGTTTTCTTTGGCCATTATCTTTAGCCAGCGCGAAAATATGCTGATTGGGGTTAGGCGGGGCAGCCCCTTAGTGGTGGGGTATGGACAGCGAGAAATGTATTTGGGTTCTGATGCGATTGCTTTGGCTCCCTTAACCAATAAAATAACCTATATGGAAGATAATGATTGGGTGGTTTTAACCACGAAAGGCGCCCAGTTTTATCATGACGGCCAAGTGGTGCAACGTGGGGTCAAACAAACGTCGCTGTCGGGTGAAATGATTGGAAAAGGTGAGTTCCGTCACTTCATGCTTAAAGAAATTCATGAACAACCGACAATAGTCGGAGATTTATTAAAACATTATTTACAGCCGCAAAACCGATTACCTTATTTCCCGAATTTTGTTGGCAAGGTTGATTGGAACAAGTGCGCGCGTTTGAATATTGTAGGATGCGGCACGGCCTATCTGGCGGGCATGGTTGCACGGTATTGGTTTGAAAAATATGCCCACATTGCTTGCAACGTCGATATTGGCTCGGAATTTAGGTACCGGGAAGGACGTTTGCCTAAAGATGAGATAACCTTAGGGGTTTCCCAGTCGGGTGAAACCATTGATACGGTCAGTGCTATCCGTTATGCCAAAAGCCAAGGACAAAAAATTATATCCCTCATCAATACCCCCGAAAGCGCCATGGGGCAAGAAAGCGATGTGGTGGTGCCAACCATGGCAGGGCCGGAAATTGGGGTAGCCTCCACCAAGGCTTTTATGTCGCAACTCACCGTTTTTGCCTGTTTGGCCATTGAGGCGGGGTTGCAACGGAAAGTCATCGATACAGCAACCGCTAAATTATTGACCACGGAATTGTTGGAAACACCGGCGCAGCTCGCGCAATTCCTGACCCAACATCAACAAGTTGAAGAACTGGCTGCTATTCTTTCAAAAGCCAGGGATGTACTGTTTTTAGGTCGCGGCATATCTTATCCCTTAGCTTTGGAAGGGGCTTTGAAATTTAAGGAACTGACTTATATCCATGCGGAAGGTTATGCGGCGGGCGAGATGAAACATGGGCCAATTGCTTTGATTGATAATAAAATGCCGGTTATCGTCATAGCCCCTGTAGACCATCTATTTGAAAAAACCCTAAGTAATATGGAGGTAGTGGCTGCCCGGGGTGGGAGGATTGTGTTAATCACCGACCAGCAAGGCCATGACCGGGTCAAAATAAAAATAGATCATCGCTTGGTGGTGCCAAATTCTTATCCCATTAACAGCCCGATGATTTATGCCATGCCATTGCAAATGCTGGCCTATCATGCGGCGCGCATTAAGGGGAATGATGTGGATCAGCCCAGAAATTTGGCTAAAAGCGTTACGGTTGAATAGGCGGGAAACCTGATAGGCTTGATTATTTAAGCCAAGAAATGGGTTTGTTACAAACAGTTGTTTCAGTCATGGCAGTTCCGGTGGGCAAATGGCGGGAATTACCATTTTCAATCATCAGGGAATAAGCGATGATAACGGTTTCATGGTTTTTAGATAATGGGTGGTCTGCAAAGATGATTTGGCTATCGGTTAAGCCGATATTGAAACAGCTGGTACGCAGCCCGGATATTTCCTGATCGTCAAAATACGAAAAGCAAGCTTTCGGATTTTCCTCTCTAACCCACCAAATGCCTTTATAATAACAATCATCCCAAAAATAGGTGGACCGGCCATCGGCTTGGTAATACTCAATCCATTGACGGCCAGGATCATTGCTGAATTCTCCAATGATCGTATGTTCCTGAAATAGGGTTTTTAATAGCTGTTCATCTTCAATCCAATTGATTGACGAGTTTTGGCCAAATGACATGGTCGGTAAAAACCAAATGATTAATAACCCAGTAAAGAAGGGACTGAGAAATCGATAGAAGCTATTACCTAGTGATAAGAGCTTGGAATATCGGTAAGTCATTAAATAAAGATGCTTAAATTGATGCAAATGCCCTAATCTTTCCTACAATAGATTGCCTGCCCGTGAAAACATACAAATCCTACCTGATGATCTGAATGAATGATAGAGGCTTTTTACGGTATAGCCGATTGCTTGGTTGAATATTAAGATTGCAGGTGCTATAAAACGTAAATCAATTATCGTCAGTTGGTGAAAAAAATTCTTCTTGTCCTTTATTGTAGGGTTATCCCATGAACCATTCAAAAACACTGCCTTTAAAAGATCACAGCCTTTTGAAACCGCAAGCCTATATTGCTGGAAAATGGTTGGGTGCGGACAATCAAAAAACCATTGCCGTCAAAAATCCGGCAAATGGGCAAGTAATATCAGAAATCCCTCATATGGGTCAGGGGGAAACCAAGCGCGCGATCGAAGCGGCCCATGCGGCTTGGCCCGTCTGGCGGGCAAAATCCGCGAAGGAACGGTCGCAAATATTGCGGAAATGGTATGATTTGATTTTGCAAAACCAGGAAGATTTGGCTTTAATCATGACGGCAGAGCAAGGAAAGCCCCTGGTCGAATCGAGATCAGAGGTTGCCTATGGCGCGTCCTTTATTGAATGGTTTGCCGAAGAGGGCAAGCGCGTTTATGGCGATGTCATCCCTCACTCGCAATCCGATAAGCGGATTGTTGTTTTAAAACAGCCGGTCGGTGTGGTGGCTGCCATCACCCCTTGGAATTTCCCTAATGCGATGATCACGCGTAAATGCGGCCCTGCTTTGGCTGCTGGCTGCACCATCGTAATCAAACCGGCTACCCAAACGCCGCTTTCTGCTTTTGCATTAGTGGTGTTGGCGGAACGTGCGGGTTTTCCAGCTGGCGTAATCAATATTGTTACTGGCTCCGCGCAAGAAATTGGTAAGGAATTAACCACCAATCCCTTGGTACGCAAAGTCAGCTTTACGGGATCAACGGAGGTTGGGAAGATATTGATGCAGCAATGTGCTGGCACGGTTAAAAAGCTGTCTCTTGAATTAGGGGGCAATGCCCCTTTCATCGTTTTTGATGATGCGGATATCGATGCAGCGGTTGAGGGGGCGATCGCTTCCAAATTCCGCAATGCCGGTCAAACTTGCGTGTGCGCTAACCGCTTGTTGGTACAAGACAAAATATATGACAGTTTTGCCAAGAAATTAACCGAAGCAGTTACAAAATTAAAAATTGGCAATGGGGCAGAATCAGGGGTACAACAGGGCCCTTTGATTGATATGAAAGCGATTGCCAAAATTGAGCAGCATATTGAAGATGCGCTGAAAAAAGGTGCAAAATTGATTGCTGGCGGAAAAAAGCATACCCTAGGGCATAGTTTTTTTGAACCAACTGTTATGACGGGTGTTACGGGTGCCATGCTGGTGGCTCACGAGGAGACTTTTGGCCCCCTGGCCCCTTTATTCCGGTTTAAAACGGAACAAGAAGCCATTCAACTGGCGAACGCCACTGAATATGGATTGGCAGGTTATTTTTACAGCCGTGATCTTGCCCGCGTGTGGCGGGTTGCCGAAGCGCTGGAATGCGGGATTGTGGGTATTAACACCGGCATTATTTCAACTGAAGTGGCGCCGTTCGGGGGGATTAAAGAAAGCGGTATGGGTCGGGAAGGTTCTAAATATGGCATCGAAGATTTTATTGAGATAAAGTATCTTTGTATTGGCGGCATTCACCCTGTTTAATAGAGTTTTATGATGATACATGAATCTTTTTCCGAAACCCAAATTAGCCAATGGACAGACAAGTATTTTGCAAGCACGAAAAAAATCGTGGAGAAATTTGGCGACAATAAGGTGACTTATGCGGTTTTCATGCGTCGTCCGGTTGTGTCGGCCCCTAAACTGGCGATTGATTGGCTCAATCAAATTGCCAAACTTCGCCAGACAACATTTGAGATCGAATGTCTTTACCCGGAAGGAAAATGGGTGGGGGCGGGGGAGCCGATTTTATACATCACCGGCCAATTTTCCCAACTAGTTGATTTAGAAACCTTGTTTTTGCAGAAATTAGGGCCAGCTTGCGTGGCGGCTTTTAACGCCTATACCATGTGTGCGGATCTGCCAAAAGTTGCTTTCATTGCGATGGATGCTCGCCATTGTGCAGGGCTTGAGATGGCAGAAATCATGGCTTATGCGGCCAGTGTCGGCTCCGATCGGGCGAAGCGTAAAGTGGGGGCTAAGGGATTTATTGGCAATGCCACGGCAGCCACGGCCCATTATTTTAACCGCTCCGATGCCTTAGGTACAATGCCACATGCCTTAATTGGGTATGCGGGATCAACATTACGGGCAGTTGAGTTATACCAACAAACTTTCCCAACGGAGCCTGTAACGGCCTTGGTCGATTATTTTGGCAAAGAAATTACTGATAGTTTGGAAGTTTGCCATAAATTCCGTAATCTGATTGCCCAAGAAAAGCTAAGTATCCGTTTAGATACGCCAGGCAGCCGTTTTATCGAAGGATTGGATCAGGCTAAATCTTATGCAGTCTTAGATAAAGTTGCCCCTCAGGCAATTCGCGGTTACCGAACGGAAGCAGAATTAAAATATCTGGTGGGGGCAGGGGTTTCTGCCGCTGCGGTTTTTTGCTTAAGGGAAGCTTTGGATGCCCACGGTTTCCAAAAAGTTAAAATTGTTGTTTCATCTGGTTTTGATCCTGCCAAATGTAAAGTGATGGCGGAAGCCAAAGCGCCGATTGATGTGGTTGGCACCGGTTCTTATTTGCCGCTGATTTGGACGGAAACCTATGCCACGGGTGATATCATTGAATATAACGGCCAACAACGGGTCAAAATTGGTCGTGAGTTTTTATTCCGCAAAAATCCAAAAACCTAAATTGACAGGTGTCAATCATGATAGGGTATAAGAGTTTCTATTCATTTCTTAAACCTCCTTTGCACTAAACCCAGGCTTTTTTGAGCCCTAGTACTTCGAGTGAAGCAATGGAACCTTACCCAACAATATTCTTTTTTCGCAAAGCTAAAATTTCAGAGCGGGAAAGGTTTAGGATATCTTTTAAAACTTCCTCCGTGTGTTCGCCAAGGCGGGGGGGAGCCGTCCGGTAAGTGACAGGGGTAGCTGACATTTTAATGGGGTTGCCGATTAATTCAACCTCTTGGGAAGAAGACAAAGGATAATCCATCTTTATTTTCATGTTCCGTGCTAGAATTTGCGGATCCTCAAAAACTTGGGCAATATTATTGACGGGGCTGCAAGGTACGCCCATGGTTGTTAATTGGTCGACCCAATATTTTTGAGGATGTTGACGGGTGATATCTTGCAACAACGGGTATAAAATACTGCGGTTTTTGACTCGTTGATGATTAGTATTAAACCGCGGATCTTCACTAATTTGGAAACATTGAGCTACTTGACAGAATTTTTGGAATTGCTGGTCATTGCCGATGGCTAAAACAAAATGACCATCTTGGCAGGGCATCACGGTATAAGGAACGATGTTTGGATGTTCATTGCCAAAACGTTGAGGCGTCTGACCTGAGGTCAAATAATTCATCCCAACATTGGCAAGCCAGGCCACTTGGGTATCCAACAAACCCAAATCAATATATTGGCCGTGCTGATGGTGATGGCGGTGGTTAAGGGCGGCCAATACGGCAACTGCTGCATACATGCCACACATTAAATCGGCCACAGCCACCCCAACCTTCATCGGCTGACCGTTTAATTCACCGGTAATACTCATTAACCCACCCATTGCCTGTGCTAAAAAATCATAACCAGGTCTTGCAGCATAGGGACCGTTTTGGCCAAATCCCGTAATGGAACAATAAATTAATTGGGGGAAGTCCGGTGATAATTGCGGATAGGCCAGGCCGTATTTTTCCATATCGCCAACTTTGAAATTTTCAATCAATATATCACAGCTGCCCGCTAAATTTTTAATTAAATCCTGGCCGGGTTTTTGGGCAATATCGATGGCTAAGGATTTTTTATTACGGTTTGCAGATAAATAATAAGCGCTTTCCGTGCTTTCCTGGCCCTTACTGTTTTTGACGTAAGGAGGACCCCATTTTCTGGTATCGTCCCCTGCGCCGGGTTTTTCTATTTTGATCACCTCTGCTCCCAAATCACCCAAAAGCTGCGTGCAACTGGGGCCCGCCAAAATCCTTGTCAGATCAAGAACCCGAATACCTGTTAAAGAGCCGATCATTTTTCCCCCAATTTTCATGTGTTCTTTATATGCTTGATGATGTCGCGATCAAGGTGGATGAAAAACTATCCAGAAAACCTTGTAATATATAGGTGGCTGCCAGTTTATCAACCAGTTTATCCCTTTTCTGCCGGGAGATATCCGCGTCAATCATCTGCCGATTGACGGCCATGGTGGATAACCGTTCATCCCAGAAAATAATCGGGATATCTTTTTTTTGGATAATGTTTTTGGCAAATTGCTGCACCGATTGGCATCTTGGCCCTTCACTGCCATTCATATTGAGAGGAAATCCGATGACGACCACATATATCTGAAATTCATCAATGGTTTTTTGCAATTCCATGTAATCTCGGTGAAATTTTTGCCGCTTGATGGTGCGTAAAGGGGAGGCAATGATTAATCCTGCATCACTCAGTGCTATGCCAATGGTTTTCTCCCCGACATCCAAGCCTATGATCCGGGAATGGCGAGATTTGTGCAAAAGTAAAAATTCTTGTCTGGTAATAATCATGGCGTCCAATTTTAATACGGATGAGATAAGTTAATTATGATACGAAAATATAACTGGCTTTGCCAAAGATATGCTATTATTTTCTGCATAGTTAAGCGATCACCCTTTGGTAAATCCATGAGACAGGGATAACATTAAGTTTATTTTTTATAATTACCTGTTATGTTGAACCTTTCAGGTAAGAATACCTCATTCACCATCACGACGGAAAGATAAGCGATTGATTGACGATAAAAAATGGCCGTTATTTTTATACCCGATGAGACTGGCCAGTTATCAATTAATTTTTGGCGATAAACGGTCTTAGCCATGGGTGCAGAAGAATATGGGTTGCTGATGCTGGTAATCAAGGGCGCCTCAATCGGATTTGTGATAGGCATTCCCGTTGGGCCGACTGCATTGCTGCTCATACGACGCACTATTGTATCGGGTTGGGCTGGCGGGCTATCTGTAAGTGCAGGGGCAGCTTTTGCCGATGCTGTTTATGGAGGGGTTGCGGCCTATGGTTTATCGCTAGTAGGCAATTTTTTTATCTATTACAAAGAATGGGTTAGTGTAATTGGTTTTATTATTTTAGTGAGTTTGGGGATTGTGGAATGGCGTTCGCATCCGCCCGATCCTTTGGCCAATAACCCAACCGATCCCAAAACCCTTATCAGGGGTTTTGCGGTTTCTTTGTCCATTACCTTTTTTAATCCCATGACCTTGTTTTCGATGACGGCGATAATGGCTGGATTTGGCGTATTGGGACAAGGGGTTGGCAAGTTAGGTGATCCGGTTTATGGGGATTTCGCGATTATATTATTCATTATAGCCCTTTTTCTAGGATCTTTGATCTGGTGGACATTATTAACCCTCATAACAAAATTTATTAAAAACCGCTTAAGCCAAAAAATGCTCTTAAGATTAAGCCGCTTCTCAGCTATTTTATTGGTTGGTTTTGGCATCTATGTCTTGACCCATACCTTTCAAATGACCGAAGAGCAGAGCAATAACAATCTTGATGATCTGGCCCCAAATTCCATTAGCTTTATGCCCAAGGAGGTAGGCTTTGTTTTCCTTGGATAAGCCCTTATAGGGAAGTTGCATCGGCCAAAATTGGGGATCTCTTAAAAAGACAGTAAAATAGGTGCTGAAAACAGATTGTTTTTTTTGAGCAACAAAGCTGATTGGCTAGATATTCATGACCTTTTGCCCAAAGAAAACGATAGGGACAAACCTGGGAATATAGACATAAACTCTTAACCCCTGGGTTACATCTCTAATTGATCCAGCTTACTTGCCACGTCAAGGGCTGCATAGGTCAGAATTGCATTGGCACCTGCCCTTTTAAAGGCCAGCAAACTTTCCAGCATTAATTTTGTTGAATCCCCCCAGCCGTTTTGTCCAGCGCTTTGGATCATGGCGTATTCGCCACTCACTTGATAAACGAAAGTCGGCATTTGGAAGGTGGTTTTCACGCGGTATAGGATATCCAAATAAGGCAATCCCGGTTTAACCATTAAAATATCTGCACCTTCCTTGATATCCAAATCGCACTCCCGCAAGGCTTCATCACTGTTGGCGGGGTTCATTTGGTATGTTCTTTTGTCTTTTTTGCCAAGAGCTCTGGCTGATCCTACCGCTTGCCTGAAGGGGCCGTAGAAAGAAGACGCGTATTTGACGGCATAGGAAAGGATGGCGCAGTTGATAAAGCCTGATTGATCCAAACTTTGCCTGATAGCGCCAATGCGACCGTCCATCATATCGGAGGGTGCGACCATATCTGCCCCTGCTTCTGCCTGGGCTAACGCTTGCTTACACAAAACTTCAACGGTTTGATCATTATGAATTTCTTCGTTGATCATTAATCCATCATGGCCGTGGGGCGTATAGGGATCTAACGCAACGTCACAAATTACGCCGATTTCAGGCACATTTTTTTTAATTGCCCGAATGGCTTGATTGCAAAGGTTGTTGGGGTTATATGCTTCTTTCGCATCATCAGATTTTTTCTCGGTAGGTACCACCGGAAAAATGGCAATCGCCGGAATGCCAAGTTTGGCTGCCTGGGAAGCGGTTTTTAATAGATGATCAAGGGATAATCGATGGATGCCCGGCATTGCAGGTATTGGTATTTGGTCTTCCCTACCTTCATGAATAAAGACCGGTAAAATTAGGTCAGTTGCCTGTAAAGTATTTTCTGCCAATAATCGGCGATACCAAGGATGTAGGCGGTTGCGCCTTAAGCGGGTGCTTGGAAATTGGCCATTTGCTGAAAAGGGAGCTGTGGATTTTTTAATAAAAGAAGGGGTGAAAATCATGGGTTTATCCTATCAAGTGTCGGTCAAAAAGGCTATATTTGAATTACCCTTATGTATTATAAAGAATCAGAAAGAAATGATCGGTAATTCCAAAATCGAGGAACATCCCCCCATCACTGTAATGGCATCTTGCTCAGCTTGGGGTAAAATACTGTCAGCATAAAATTTGGCAATCAATAGCCTGTTTTGATGAACAGCCGGATCAATTTTTGCCATGCCTAGTAACCGCTTGCTGGCGATCGTCCCCTCCGCTAACAACCAACCCATATAGACTGTCCCGAATAAATGGATATAGGGGTTGGCACCGGCCAAAATTCGTGCGGAATTTTGGCGGTAATTTTCCAAAATCCAATCGGTTGTTTCTTCTAAGGCATCAATACCGGCCTCGAGTGAAAAACGGATAGAGGCTCCATCTTCCGTCAATTCACGGGTTAAGGCGGGGATAGTTTCACGCATGCCATCTAAAAATATCCGGACGGAAGCCCCGTTCTTTTCCAGTAATTCACTGGTGATAACCTGTTGCGCTAACATCCCGTTGGTTCCCCCGAAGGTTAAGGACGCAAAAGCATTATGCAGGCTTTGCAGGATAGCCGAATCTTTTCTATTGCCAGCGGCTGCATGAATTTGCATGGCAAGGGTGGTGATCTGAATGGAATATTGGCTGCACCAGTTTTTTAATATCGGTAATAACAACGTAAATAAGGATCGGTAGCGATATTGTTCGGCAGGGTCAAAATGGTTCCGGGCGCGATCAAGGGCGCCAGCTGCAAAATAAACACCGCTACGCATGGCTTGGATCAGCGAGCGCATTGTCATTAAAACGCGACGGACATCGGGATGCATAATAATGGGGACACTGCCTGAATTTTTATGGGCCTGCCCTTGGATGCGGGCACGCGCAAAAAAAACACTTTCCTGATAAACCCGTTCCGATATCCCCAATGTTTGGGTGCAAACGAGTAATCGTTGTGTTTGTAACATGTGCTCGGTGTAAAAATGACCTTTCGTTATATCACCGAGGGCGAATCCAATAGCGCCTGCTTGCGGTCCAAAATTGATAGACGAAATAGGGCAGCCGGTTAACGCTAATTTACTTTCCAAGCCCTGGCAAAACACATCATTAGGCAACTCTTGATTTTGGGGTGTGCCGGTATATTGGGGGACCATAAATAAAGATAAATTGTCCCCCGTCATCGGGCTGCCTTGCAATTTAGCTAAAGTTAAGTGAATTTTCTGTTCCGTTAAAGAATGTTGTCCATACGTTACCCATTGTTTCTGGCCGCTAATCCGGTGATGATTACCGACAGGCCAAGCCCGGGTTTTGATGGCACGAAGATCTGAGCCCGCTTGTTCTTCGGTAATATCGATAGAAGCCGTCATTTTTCCCTGAGAAAGGGCTGGCAGAAAAATCTCCTGAAGGGCGGGACTGCCAAATTGTTTGATGGCATCTAAGGCACTGATGGTGGAAATCCAGATGGAAGCTAAAGAGGGGCAAGCTGCATGCCAAATTTCTTGCAAGGCAACTTGCAAGGACCAATTGATAGGGGTTGAAACATTCGGGTTGCTTAGTGGCAGCAACCATTCTTGTTGATAGAATTCCCGAAAAGCCCGATCAAAGCCAGGTGGGCAGATAACTTGCCCATCATGATAAATACTTTCTTCAATTTTGGTAGGTTCCGATAAGGGCAAAAGATACTCGGTTGCAAAACGCTGGGCTTGTTCAAAACGACTAGTGTCAAATTTCGGCAGGCCTTTTTTGTGTGTATTCTGAAACCCCAGAATTTCCGGAAGCTGAACTATTTCTTCCAAAACAAAGGTCATTTCTCGAATGGGTGGGGCATATCTGACCATACAAAACTCAAAATTGGGTGATTTATTTTTTGATATCAAGAAATAATAAAACAATATAGAATGATTGCCAAACTTTATATATATTGAATTATATTGTCATTAACTTCTTTGGGAAACCAGAATGATAACTCCTGCAAATCTTTTGAAAATCATTTTCATTATCGGTATTGTTGCCGGATGGTTTTTTTGGAAAAGATCATTGAGATTACGGGCTTTATTTCAAAAAGGGTATTCTGCAAAACAATCGCCACAAAAAATTGAAAACATGCTGGATTGCGATAAATGTCATGCTTATATCCCGGTATCAGGGGTAAAATTATGCCAGAAGAAGGCTTGCCCCTTGCAATAAGACGATGATCCAGATAAAACCCATTATGACTAATCCATAAGCGATTAGCCGTTTTGTTGCGGTCAAGCGGTCAAAAAATAGGGAAATCCTGCCTTGAAACAGCGTCGGCAATAACCATTTTTTGATAAAAAAGTGATGATAGCAACCTTAGAAAAGAAAAACTTACAACAACAAAAATTTCTTTTAAGGTCATAGCCGCAGAATTGTTTAAAAATATTTAGATAAAATAGGCCTGATGGAATCATAAAAAAAGCAGGTAGAGATAAAATGCGAAGGAACAATTAATGAGCACGGTTAAAATTAATATTCTGGATCACCAATATGATATTTCCTGTGACAATGGGATGGAAGATCATGTGAGAAAACTAGCTCAGGAGTTTTCTTTGCGGTTGCAAGAATTAAGAAAATCTTCTGGTGCAATGGATGAGAATCGGTTGTTGATCGTAACAGGATTATTGCTGATAAATGAGTTACATGAAAATCGGGGTAGCGAGCAAAAAACCGCGAGGTCCCCTGATCCAAAAGTGGTTGGTTTGATGGAAATAGTAGAAAAATTAATTAAACGTATCGAAAGCCTTGCTGAAAAATTAGAGAAGCGGTAGAGTGTATTCCTAAGAGCTGCTCTGTGCGATAGGCTCAATATTCCTGAGGCCTATATTATCTTCTAGGGAGCTGTCCCTGTCAGGATCGTGGTTCTGATATATGGTGCCCACCTGCATGTCGCGGGCCACAGAAGAAATAGTAGTCACCGGCAGTAGCGGCTCTACCTTATAACAATACGAAAACCCATATATTTAAAAGGCGGCAAGGCTTTTTGTAAAGATACAGATCGATTTTTTAAGGGCGCTCATTTCATGCAAATAACGTACCATCAAATCAGAAAGAAAACAGCGATTATCCTCAGAAGATGAGAATAATATTGACCTTAGGATTTTTTCTCATGAATGAAAACTCTTAATGAATAATAAAAGACAAAAATGCCGCAAACATCAAAAAACCGAAAACAAGAGTTGCGATTGCTTTATCAGTCCATACGGCAGCAATTGGGTGCTCAGGCAACAGAACTCAATAAAAAAATTACCCAGCAATTACAAGGCTATTTAAGCAATCGCCAAGGGGATGTATTGGCGGGATATGAGCCTGTTAATGGAGAAGTTGATCCACGGGAATTAATGGGATATTGGCATCAAGAGGGTAATGCTGTGGGATTGCCGGTGGTGATTAATAAAGAATATCCCCTAATTTTTCGTCTTTGGCAGCCTGGAATCTCCTTAGTTAAACCAAATGGTCCGGGAGGATCTGTACCTTCGGCCGATATGCCGGAAATTTTCCCTGCCGTTATTTTAGTGCCTTTATTGGCTTTTGATCGTTTAGGTAACCGTTTGGGATATGGCGGCGGATATTATGATAGGACCATTTATTTCTTAAGGCGCCACCGGTTGGTCCATATTGTGGGTGTCGGTTTTTCTTGTCAGGAAGCGAAGGCTTTACCAACGAATAGATATGATCAGAAATTGGATGTGGTTATTACGGAGGAGGAAGTTATCCCTATTCTACCTTCTACCACGAAACGTCCAAGGGTAAATAATAACGGGTAATGAAAAGTGAATAAGATAATGAATTTACCATGTAGGAAGTTTTAATGCGTTTATTGTTTTTGGGCGATATTATCGGTCGCAGCGGACGGGAAGTGGCAGAACGCCATGTGCCGAATTTGCGCAAGTTGCTGAAATTAGATGTAGTGGTTGCCAATGGCGAGAATGCCGCTGCAGGTTTCGGCATTACGGGACAAATCTGCCAAGCATTTTATCAGTTAGGCGTGGATGTTATTACGACTGGTAACCATATTTGGGATCAAAAAGAAACATTGTCTGGGATCCAAAAAGATCCTCGATTGATAAGGCCAGCCAACTTCCCGCCGGGCACGCCTGGAAAGGGCAGTTATCTCCATCAAACGCCTAAAGGCGAGAAAATATTGGTTATTAATGTAATGGGCCGGTTATATATGGAAACTTTAGACGACCCCTTTGCGGCGGTGGAGAAAGAATTATCTATGCAGCGGTTGGGGGGTAGTGTTGCGGCCATTATGGTGGATTTCCACGCGGAAGCCAGCAGTGAGAAAATGGCCATGGGGCATTATTTGGATGGCAGGGTTTCTGCCGTTTTGGGTACGCATACCCATGTGCCGACGGCTGATGCCCAAATCTTACCTGGGGGAACAGCTTACCAGACCGACGCTGGTATGTGCGGGGATTACAATTCGGTGATCGGTATGGATAAAACAGCACCCATTCAACGTTTTACTAAGAAATTGCCAACCGATCGCTTGACGCCTGCTTTAGGGCAAGGAACTTTATGTGGCGTCTTTATTGAAACAGATCCTACCACAGGGCTTGCCAAAATAATTCAACCGGTACGGCTGGACGGTCGGTTACAAAATACGGATTTGCAGGCAATCCTCTAACTTTTTATCTTATCTAACCCATTGCTTTTTTCAAAGAACAGGGCTTAAGTAAAACGGTAATATGAACCGCAAACTAAGCTGAGACGCTGAAGTGCATAAGGTTCTCAGTATAAGCAATAGATAACAAGCTATCGTTGATGATAGGTGTGATGGATTAGGGTTAGAGAAAATGGCAGGTCATTCGCAATTTAAAAATATTATGCACCGCAAAGGCATTCAAGATGCCAAGCGGGCAAAAATTTTCACCAAATTAATTCGGGAATTAACGACTGCCGCTCGGCAAGGGGCGGTAGATCTAAGTATTAACCCCCGGCTGCGGGCAGCGGTGACATCGGCAAGAATCGCCAACATGCCGCGGGATACGATTGATCGGGCAATTAAACGCGGTGCAGGCCATGAAGATGGCACGATGTACGACTCCGTCCGTTATGAAGGATTTGGTCCTGCAGGGATTGCAATTATTGTGGAGGCGTTAACCGATAACCGGAACCGGACGGCATCAGAGATCCGCACAGCTTTTAATAAGCATGGTGGCAATCTGGGGGAAAGCAACAGTGTTTCTTTTATGTTTCAACGTAAGGGCGTTGTCACTATTCCTAAGAATCAGATCAGTGGTGATGAATTATTAGAAATTGTTTTAGAGATTGGGGCGGATGATCTTCAATCCGATGAGGAACATCATTATGTTACAACTGCCATTGAGAGTTTTGGCCAAGTGCGGGATGAATTAGAAAAGAAGATCGGCAATATCAAAGAAGCAAAATTGTCTTGGATTGCCAACAGCACTAATTTAGTTGGTGGAGAAACAGCCGAAAGTTTGATGAAATTGATGGATGCTTTAGAAGATAGCGATGATGTCCAAGCTATTTTTATGAATGCGGAAATTGACGAAACTTAATCTACGGCAAAGGGATGATAGGACAGCAAATGCGGATTATTGGTTTAGATCCTGGTTTAAGGCATACCGGTTGGGGGGTTATCCAGAGCAATGGTTCCCATCTGCAGCACATTGCGGACGGCACCATCCACCCGCCTACGGATCAACCCATGGCCAATCGACTAGCTTATCTGGCTTTGGCCTTAAAGGCTGTGCTTGAACAATACCGGCCTGAGAATGCGGCGGTTGAAGAAACTTTTGTTAATAAAAACCCCCTAACTACCTTAAAATTGGGGTTTGCGCGCGGGGTTGTTATGATGGCCCCAGCTTTGCTTGGGATTGACGTATCGGAATATCCGGCTAACCAGGTAAAAAGCTCGGTTGTAGGGGCGGGTCACGCTGATAAAAACCAAGTGCAATTAATGGTCAAGTTTTTATTGCCGGGGTTTCAGCTAACAACCCCGGATAGCGCGGATGCGTTGGCTGTTGCTATCTGTCATGCTCATCGTGCCGGTACATTACAACGTTGGTCTGCCACAGCAGTGCGGAGTTTGGTATGATTGCAAAATTATCGGGCCAGGTTGATTCGATCGGGGTTGACCATTTAGTAATCGATGTGGGGGGGGTAGGTTTTATGGTTTTTTGTTCCAGCAAATTTTTGGCAATTGCCCAGCTGGCCAAAAAGCTACATTTGTTTGTGGAGACCCATATACGGGAAGATCATATCCATTTATACGGCTTTGGATCCGAGCAAGAGCGGGCGGTCTTCCGTTTATTAACATCTGTCCAAGGGGTGGGGCCAAAATCAGCTTTAGCGATACAATCGGCGTTAAATGCCCAAGAAATCGGCCAAGCGGTGCATCATGACCAAAAGACGATACTGATGCGGGCAAACGGGATCGGCGCCAAGTTGGCCACCCGGATTATTATGGAACTAAAAGATAAAATTCTTGGGGATTTAGCTGCTGCACCCTTATCAACGATCCAGGAAAATCAGGAATCATCTGCCTTGCTGCCAGCACAGATGATGGAGGATGCTGTTTCTGCCTTGGTAAATCTTGGTTACCGGCGTGTTGATGTCGTGCAGGTAATTCAACGGGTGACCCAAAAAAATATTTCTGAAACTTGGACTTTAAGTGCCCTTATTCGTAAAACTTTAGCTGAGTTAAGCGTATGACGGAACAGCGTCTGGTCAGTGTGCAACAGTTACCCGAAGATCAGGTGGAATCATCTATTCGCCCGCAATTCCTAACGGATTTCGTCGGACAGAAGCAGTTGCGTGCCAATTTAGAAATTTTTATCCAAGCGGCCCGCCAGCGCGGGGAAGCCTTAGACCATATTTTATTTTATGGCCCCCCTGGCCTTGGTAAAACTACCCTTTCTCATATTGTGGCGCGCGAATTAGGGGTTGGATTCCGGGCTACTTCAGGCCCTTTATTAACCAAAGCCGGAGATTTAGCGGCTTTGCTAACCAACTTGCAACCCCGGGATGTTATGTTTATTGATGAGATCCATCGGCTTAGCCCGACGATTGAAGAAGTGCTTTATCCGGCGATGGAAGATTTCCAGCTAGATTTGATTATCGGCGAAGGCCCTGCTGCCAGAAGCGTTCGCATTGATTTACCACCTTTTACCCTGATTGGGGCAACTACCCGGGCTGGTTTGTTAACGACCCCATTGCGGGAAAGATTCGGCATTCCGCTGCGTTTGGAATTTTATACTTTAAGCGAATTGGAAACCATTGTGCGGCGTGCGGCCAAGATTTTAAATTGCTCGTTAAGTCCTGATGGAGCAACTGAAATTGCTAAACGCTGCCGGGGGACACCCCGCATTGCCGGCCGATTGTTACGGCGGATCAGGGATTTTTCCTTAATTCGCGGCATTGAAAATATCACCGGGCGTATTGCTGATAAAATATTATTGGAACTTGATGTGGATGTGAACGGGTTGGATAATATGGATCGGCGATATTTGAATTGTATCGCGGGTATTTATGATGGGGGGCCTGTCGGCATCGAAACTTTATCTGCTTATTTGTCCGAACAGCGCGATGCGATTGAAGAAATGGTAGAGCCTTATTTGTTACAGCAGGGCCTTATTCAACGGACATCCCGTGGGCGAACATTAACACAAGGCGGATACCGCTATTTAGGGTTAACTCCACCTCATGCAGCAGGTACTGTCCATACCGATCAATTCGCTTTTCCGTTGCCGGATGACAAGATGGAGGGGGAAGCAGATGAGTAACGCTCCCTTCCTTTCTTCCTACCGCGTTTATTATGAAGATACCGATGCGGCGGGTGTCGTTTATTATGCAAATTATTTAAAGTATGCTGAACGTGCCCGCACCGAATATCTTAGGCATATACACGAATCACCCTCCCAGATTGCTGAAAAACACGGTGTGGTTTTTGTGGTTCGCAAATGCGAAATTGACTACATGCTTCCGGCATTTTTGGATGATATGTTGGTTGTTCAAACCAAGATCAGCCAAGTTAGAGCGGCGATGATCGGGATGGAACAGCAAATTATTCGCAACCAGCAACATCTTGTTCAGATTAAGATTATTCTTGCATGTGTTGAAGCAGGAAAAATTCAAGTAGCCCGGATTCCTCTGCTTTTGCGCCAGAAACTTGCTGATTTTTGCCCCGAATCATTGAAATCTATGACAAAGGAAATTCATCATGGATCCCCAAATCCTAACCTCCGCCACCAATAAGGTAGATGCCCTGTCCATCGGATTGGCCCAAACAGGGCAATCTTGGTCTTTTATCCAGTTGTTCTTAAAAGCCGATTTTATTGTACAAACCGTGATGGTATTATTGATCTTTGCTTCCATCAGTTGCTGGGCAATTATTGCCGATAAAACCATGGGGTTGCGGCGTTTTAATAAAAATTTAGATGTTTTCCGACTGTTGTTGGTTGATACCCCCACTTGGGCAGAATTGATTGATGCGATTAAATTGTTGCCATCGGGCACAGGTTCGAAAATAATCCAAGGGATTTTAGCTGAATGGGATTATATCAACAACACGGTACGGGCTGCCAATGATGGAGAAGTTTCCTTAACAGAAACAGAGAATCGTTTGGAAAAGCGTGTTTCCTATATGTTGCAAGAAGAAATTGCCAGTCTGGAAAAGGGATTATCGGTTTTGGCTTCTACCGGATCTGTAGCGCCTTTTGTTGGGTTGTTTGGAACAGTTTGGGGCATTATGAATAGTTTTATGTCAATTGCAGCCAGCCAAGATAATAGTTTGGCAATTGTAGCGCCTGGGGTTGCTGAAGCTTTGATGGCAACTGCTTTCGGATTGGTTGCAGCCATCCCTGCAGTTTTGGCTTATAATCGCTTGTCAGCATCTATTTATCATCACGCCCAGAAGTTAGAAATTTTTGCCAGCCAAGCCGTAAAAATGGTACTGCATAAACTGGGGCAAGAGGGGAAATCGTAATGGCTTTTCAATCCGCACCATCCTGCCATGCAAGAAAAAATTCCTACCGGCATGCCAAACCGATGTCAGAGATTAATGTTACCCCATTTGTTGATGTCATGCTCGTCCTGTTGGTTATCTTCATGGTCACTGCCCCTTTATTGACGGCCGGAATTCCTGTTGATATGCCCAAAACTTCAGGGCAAAATATCAATCCTTCCAAAGAAATGGTTGAAATCACTGTGAACCGCGAGGGAAAAATATTCCTTCAGGAAACCCCGCTTATTTTATCCGAATTAATTGAAAGATTAAAAGCCATCCGGGCAACGCAGCCAAATTTACGTATCATTTTGCGTGGCGATCGGTCAACGGATTATGGAACCGTGGTGGAGGTTGCGGGCGCCATCACCAATGCCGGTTTCCCCCACATTACCCTTCGGGCACAACAAGTGGCAGCCCCTTGAAAAATGATAACAGAATCCCCCAACCGTCCCCTAGTTTCCATACAAGCGAAAGTCATCTCGGTTTTTTTACACGTCTTTTTACTGGGTGTCCTGTTATGGCCTAACAGTTCGCAGTCAGTTCCGAAAACATTGGAATTGTCGGTTTCGGTAGAATTTGAACAAGATATTATTTCTGATCCTGCAGTTGTGACCGATCCCTTCAATCAAGCTGTTGTTGATCCAAACGCTGGATTGCATCAAACGGATTCATCTGTAACTAATCCCCAAACTCTAAATATCCTGGATTCACTTATTCCTCTTCAACAATTGGTATTTGTGCCTGATACTACCCCCCCACTGTTGCCGGACACCACTGAAACTAGGGAATCTCATCCGGTTAATCCTTTCACTAGTTACGAACTGCCTGCTGTAAAGCCTACGCCTATAAAGCCGATTGCCCAACGATTACCTTTGCCGCGCGATTTTCCTCCTGGTAAGCCTGTGCAAGAAAAACCATTAGTTACAACGTCGCGAGCAATTAATCTGCCAAATTTTGTTCCGATTAAACCAATCGAGGGGGTTTTATCCTCAGCCAACCCAAATGCTTCCACAAATAACGTCAATCGGCATCAGCCGGTATCTTTGGCAGAACAGAAATTGATTATGCAGCAAATACATCAAAATTGGTCAACCGATAACGGTGGGCGCAATTATGAAAACTTCCAAGTGGTGATCAGGGTTCAATTGCGGCCTGATGGCACCATTTTTAATTTAAAATCACAACTTGACCCTGCTTTTGGTAATGACAGCTATTATGCAACTTTTGTCCGCAATGCTGAAAATGCTGTTTGGAAAACCACTAAAATTATTTTCCCAAAAGAAAGATATCAGGATTTCAAAGAATTAGAATTGGTTTTTAGCCCTTAATCAAACGTCAGATTGATGTTTATTAAAAAAGGAGTGGATGGTGGAAAAAAGAAGAAAGCAACCCCGTTTATCAAAATTTTACGGCGGTTTAAAGGTAGGTTTGGCCTTAGTTTCAACTATTTATATTGTTGCTATGGTGGCGATAGCTACCGCGCAGCAACCGTTACGGATTAATATTAATAACCCCAATATTTCACCTTTAACAATTGCTATCGCGGATTTTATCCCCGATCAGGCTTCAGAAAATGATTTGGCAGCCAGGATTACCCGAATTGTGCAAGCCGATTTGGGACGTTCCGGGTTATTCCGCAACATCGATAAAAATGCTTTTATCCAAACCGCAGGGGCGGTGTTGCAAAATACCCCTCGTTACCAGGATTGGCAGGCGATTGGCGCACAAGCATTGGTTGTTGGCAAAATGTCCCGTCTGGATGATGGCAGGTTACGGTTGGAATTTTATCTATATGATATCAACAGTAAAAAACGTATGGTGGCTTTAGCCTTGACCGCTACAGCAAGCGATTGGCGACGGATTGGGCATAAGATTGCGGATAATATTTATTCCCAACTGACCGGTGAAGATGGGTATTTTGATACCCAGATTCTTTATATTGCGGAAACAGGGCCTCAAAACAACCGCCAGAAAAAACTGGCAATCATGGATCAGGATGGGGAAAATAACCACTTTTTAAGTGATGGGCGCGTCTTGATTATAACGCCGCGTTTTTCACCGAATTCACGCGAAATTACCTATATGGCATATACAGACAATCAGCCGCGGGTATATTTGTTTAATTTAGAAACAGGACAACAAGAATTATTAGGCGATTTTCCTGGTATGACTTTTGCTCCTCGCTTTTCTCCCGACGGAAATAAAGTGATTATTAGCATGGCGGTTGATGGTAATAGCGAAATTTATGTCATGGACATCCGCACCCGCAGGCAAACCCGGTTGACCAATCATCCCTCGATTGATACATCCCCATCTTTCTCACCTGATAGCAGTAAAATTGTTTTTAACTCGGATCGAGGGGGGACACAGCAAATCTATACCATGAACGCCGATGGTAGCAATGTTAGGCGAGTCAGTTACGGTAACGGTAGATACGGTACGCCTGTTTGGTCGCCGCGCGGTGATTTAATTGCCTTTACCAAAATAGCTGACGGCGAATTTTCCATAGGCGTTATGCGTCCAGACGGTAGTGGGGAAAAGATTCTGAGTACCTCTTATTTGGTTGAGGGGCCGACCTGGTCTCCCAATGGTCGGGTTATTACCTTTTTCCGCCAAACCCCAGCTGGTAATTCACGTTTAGTGGCGATTGATGTCACGGGGCGTTATGAAAGGGAGATTGCAACACCAACTGACGCTTCTGATCCCGCTTGGTCACCTCTGCGCAAATAAAGGATCTTAGAAACCAAATGGGTTATTTGAAGTTTGGATCAATGATTTCTCAGGAATTTGATTTTACTTTCCGGCGAATCATCTCCATTCTGCAACGAATATGAGTAAATAAGAAAAACGTTAACGATACCTCACTTTTTTAAGTTTTTATATGGATAAGGAAAATCAGATGACATTGATGACACATCAAAAATTTTTGACTTTATTGGTTGCAGCACTAGCGTTAGTGGGCTGTTCATCAAAAAATTCGGACGGTACGGGTACGAATGGTGAATTGGGTTCAACCCAGCAAGAGGGAAGTTCAGAAACTGTCAACCATTCAACCGGGGTTTATGGGACCAATACCACCGGTGATTCTTTGGGTGTGGAAAGTGTTTCAGGTGTTGCAGGAGAATTTCAGCAAGCAGTTGGCGACCGGGTGTTTTTTGGCACGGACCGTTATGATTTAGATGCCGAAGCCCAAGGGATTTTGAAGCGGCAGGCGGAGTGGTTAAAGCAGCATCCTGATTTGCGGATTACCATTCAAGGACATTGTGATGAACGGGGCACTAGGGAATATAACTTGGCTTTAGGGGATAGACGTGCCGCATCAATTAAAAATTATCTGGTGGCCTTAGGGGTGTCTGCTAACCGTATCCGTACCGTTAGCTACGGAAAAGAGAAGCCAGAGATGGTGGGGATGGGAGAAAATGTTTGGGCCCAAAACCGTCGGGGTGTAATTGTCCCGGGTAATTAAAAGGTTCAAGAAAATATTTTTGAGAACATCCCAGTTGCCGAGGATAAAAGGTAGGGATAAAATGACACATGATATAAACCGTTTATGGTATATGCCTTTATTCAAAATGGCAGTGGTGGTGCTGTTATTCACAAGTGGTGTGGGTTACAGCCCTGCCTGGTCGCAGCAACCGACAGTTTCGTCTTTATCAACCCGGATTGAGCAGTTACAAGCCGCTTTTAATAGGTTGCAGCAGCAGGTGCAACAATTGGCTGGGTCAGCTGATTCCAATTTGTTGGCCAATCAAGAAATTCGGCTGCAGGAGCTGCAAAATGAGTTAACTTTTGTCAATGGCCAAATGGAAGAATTGGGATACGCCTTGCGCCAGTTGGCGGAAAGGCTGGATAAAGAGCAACAAGAGACAGATTACCGTTTAAAAAACCTAGAAGAATTGCTTGTTCCAAAAAACGGACCAAACGGACAAAATTGGGGCAACCAATTGCCAGGACAAAACAGTAGGCAACATACGGATAGCATCCCACCTTATAAACCCTTTTCCAGTCGCCCGATGCCTCCTGCCATACCGCCAGTACCGGTGGTTCCTGCTCAAAACAATATTTTACCGTCAGGAACTATGCAAAGCCAGTATGATTTTGCTTTTTCCTTGCTGAAACAGGGAAATTATGAGGAAGCCGGGCAGGCTTTCCAAGAATTCTTGCAGCTATATCCGCAGCAGGAATTAGCAGGAAATGCTGCCTATTGGTTAGGTGAATCATATTATGCACGGAAGGATTACCAACGATCGGCTCAAATTTTTGCAGAAGGATTTAAGAATTATCCGGGTAGTTCGAAAGCTCCGGATAATCTTTTGAAGTTGGCTTTATCTTTCTCTAATGTGGGATCAACGGTTGAGGCTTGCTCCACCCTCAAGGTTCTTGGACAACGGTTTCCTCAAGCTACACCGACTATTTTGGAACGGATGAGGTCGGAGCGCCAGCGCTTGAATTGTCCCGCGCGTTGAAAGATGAAAACGAACCTTCTCGAACAAGCTTTTACTGAGAGTATGAAGCAGTTTGAGCCCTTTGAAAATAACCCGGTTTTAGCTCTTGCGGTTTCAGGCGGTCCTGATAGCATGGCCCTGCTTCATTGTGCTTGCCGCTGGAAGCAATCACGCCAAGCTTCCCTGACGATATTGACAGTTAATCATCAATTGCGCGCCGAAGCCAAAGATGAGGTTACAAAAGTTGCAGAATGGGCGAAGAATCTAGGACTTCCTTGTCATACCCTAACCATTCCTGATAAATTATCAGGCAACAATATTTCTGCCCAAGCACGGGAATGGCGCTACCGATTATTAACCAGATGGTGCCGAGACAATCACGTTCTGCATTTACTAACCGCTCATCATCAAGATGATCAAGTGGAGACATTTTTTAACCGTCTTGAACGTGGTAGCGGCGTTGAGGGCTTATCTTGTATGCGTCAGATAACCTACATGAATGGGGTGCGTTTATTGCGTCCGTTGCTCTCCAGCCCTAAAGAATTAATTAGCCAATTTCTACTAAAGGAAAAAATTGATTGGGTTAAAGATCCAACGAACGAAGATGATAATTATTTCCGGGCCCGTTTCCGCAAAATTTTTCCTCAATTATCTGACCAAGGGCTCGTTTCGGCACCACGTGTTATGTTGGCTATCGCCAATCTCCAACGCGCCAATGCCATGATTGAGGATGAACTAAGCCGATTAACGGCACAATATATAGAAATTTCGCCAGCCGGTTATATGATGATAGATACCGGTTTCTTTAACAAAGCTCCTGCGGAAGTTGCTTTGCGCGTTCTTAACAGATGTTTGATGATTATAGGAGGGCACAGGGATAGCGTGCGTTATTCAACCCTTAATCATTTATACCAGAGGCTGCTTCAGGTCCCCTTGTCAACCGCAACTGCCGCCGGATGCTGTGTAACGCGTGGAATCAAAAATAAAATTATGATTTATCGGGAGCCGCATGCTATTGCAGCACCCTTAAAATTAGAATTTGGCGAACAATTATGGGATTGCAGATTCATAGTTACGTATTCAGCTGCAAAAAAGGATCAAATGACTTGCCATATGGGTCAGTTGAGTTTGGGCCGCTCTGCTTTATTAAAATGGCTGAAGAATAATTGTATCACCCTTAGCTCCGTTCAAAGATACCTTCTAAAAAATCTTCCAAGCCAAGTTTACCCAACGTTGCCTGCAATTTATCAGCAAGATCAATTGGTAGTGGTTCCTTATTTCAATTGCCATATACCTTTATTCAATTTATCAGATTTTTCCGCAGTATTATGGACCGCTAGATCGTTAACGAAGATGGAGTAAATCTAAAATTTTTTTCAGGATTTAAGTTGACAGGTATAGGTTACAGTAAAAATTACCTCCTGTTACCAGCATATGATGTATCCTGAATGAATAAGTATTTTAAAATCCGAAAGATTTATTAAGGAATGGGATGGATTATTGTTTTTTTCAAGATAACCATTATATAATGAAAACAACTAGTGTGGTTCAGGTATGAATTCTTTCAATTGATACCTATTAGAAGGGATGGTGACAGGTGAATTTAACCCGTAACTTTGGCGTATGGGCAGGTATTATTTTAGTGCTTGTATTGCTTTTTAATTTGTTTGATGGGAACACGACTTCCAGTCAACGGCTGAAGCTTAGCTATTCCGACCTGTTAGCACAATTGCGCCAATCCCAGGTAAGCGAAATTTTGATCAAAGGCGACCAAGCTTCGGGCAAGTTGAGCGATGGTCGTACTTTTACGACTTATTTGCCACAAGATCCGACCTTAGCCCAACGTTTAAGTGAAGCTGGTGTTCGGGTGTCAGCCGAACCTGAGGAAAGTGGTAATTCGTTATTGAGTGTTTTATTTGCCTGGCTGCCGGTACTTTTACTTTTCGGTGTCAGTTTCATATTTTTCCGTCAAATGCAGTCCGGCAGCGGTCGGGCCATGGGTTTTGGTAAGTCCCGTGCTAAATTGTTAACGGAGAAAAGCGGGCGCATCACTTTTGAGGATGTGGCTGGCATTGACGAAGCCAAGCAGGAACTGCAGGAGATCGTTGATTTCTTAAAAGATAGGCAAAAGTATCAACGGTTGGGTGGTAAAATACCTAAAGGTTGTTTACTAATAGGCCCCCCCGGTACGGGTAAAACCTTGCTGGCACGCGCGATTGCAGGTGAGGCAAATGTGCCTTTCTTCACCATTTCTGGCTCTGATTTCGTTGAGATGTTTGTGGGTGTCGGCGCTAGCCGTGTCCGTGATATGTTTGAACAAGCCAAGAAAAGCGCCCCTTGCATTGTTTTCATTGATGAAATTGATGCGGTTGGTCGCCATCGCGGAGCCGGTTTAGGCGGCGGGAATGATGAACGGGAGCAGACACTGAACCAGCTATTGGTTGAAATGGATGGGTTTGAGGCTAATGAAGGGGTTATTTTAGTGGCCGCCACTAACCGTCCGGATGTTTTGGATCCAGCCTTACTAAGGCCTGGCCGTTTTGACCGCCAAATTATTGTTCCTAATCCAGATGTTGTTGGCCGTGAAAAAATTTTAAAGGTTCATATGCGCAAGGTTCCGATCGCGCCAGATGTCAATGCCAAGGTAATTGCCCGCGGCACGCCCGGTTTTTCTGGGGCTGACCTAGCCAATTTGGTGAATGAAGCGGCGCTTATGGCTGCACGTAATGGGCGCAGATATGTGACCATGCAGGAATTTGAAGGTGCCAAAGATAAGGTCATGATGGGGTCTGAACGTCGTTCTATGGTCATGAATGAGGAAGAAAAGACGATGACTGCCTATCATGAGGCCGGTCATGCCGTTGTTAACTTAAATCTTCCAAAAAGCGACCCCTTGCATAAGGTTACCATTATCCCTAGGGGCAGGGCTTTAGGTGTAACGATGAGCTTGCCTGAGCGTGACCGTTTGAATTATTCCCTCGATTGGTTGGAGTCAAAGATTGCTATAGCCTTTGGCGGGCGAGTTGCCGAACAGTTAATATATGGGGAAGATCACTTAAACAGTGGGGCTTCGAGTGACTTGAAGATGGCAACAGCTTTGGCTAGAAGCATGGTGACAGAATGGGGGATGAGTTCACGCTTGGGACCACTTCGTTACAATGATAATGAGGAAGAAGTCTTCTTAGGCCATTCTGTGACCCAGCGGAAAAATGTTTCGGATGCAACCGCCCAATTGATTGATGAAGAAGTGCGAAAAATTGTTGAGAGAGGCGAAAATGCCGCCCGGAAAATTTTAACGGAAAAATTGGCTGACTTGCACATATTGGCAAAAGCCTTGTTGGAGTATGAAACTTTAAGTATTGAGGAATGTTTAGCTTTGCTGGCAGGCAAAACCATCCGTTCCACGACCGAGGATCAAAATACCAGCGGTAGTTCCCGAGCGAAATCCTCCATCCCCAGTGCTGGTAATGCAAGGCGCTCGCCAACCAAGAAAGGCCCTGCCAATCCGGAAGTGCAGCCGGGGTAAAAAAGGGTAATAGGGATGCCTGATGATCAAGTAAAAGACCGGATGTATTTCCGGCCTTACCTTTTTCCAAAGAAGCCCGGCAAGGCTTGGCAGTTTGCGGACACATCATTATATTTTGACCAGATGGAGATAATTGAGTGGTTGCCTAACCAAAAAATTAGAAGACAATCAGTCAATATTATGGATTGCCTGCAAGATCCACGGCAAAAAGATCTGGCATTGCTTTTACAAAACCAACTGCAGCAATTAGCCTTGCCCCGGCATTTCGCGGGCTTAGATTGTTCAAATCCGCTCTTGATGGGTATTATTAACGTAACACCCGACAGTTTTTATGATGGCGGCAGGTATAACAATTATCAGGCGGCTGTAGACCATGCGGTTTCCTTGAAACAAGCCGGTGCAGATATTTTAGATGTTGGTGGCGAGTCAACAAGGCCGGGGGCAATGCCGGTTGAACCTGCCTTAGAGATGGAACGGGTGATGCCGGTTGTTCAGGAGTTAGCGAACCGTGGAATATTGGTTTCAATCGATACCCGTCATCATCAAGTCATGGAATCAGGCATTAGTCATGGGGCAAAAATTGTTAATGATGTCAGCGCCTTAACCTTTGAGACACAAAGCATCGACGTTATGTGCCGCCACCCAGACATATCAGTTATTCTGATGCACATGCAGGGGCAACCCGCTACCATGCAGCAACAACCTTTTTATAACCAGGTAAGTCTTGAAGTTTTTGATTATTTAAAAAAACGTTTAGAAAAGTGTTTGCAAGCAGGCATCAGCAAAAATCGCTTAAGCATCGATCCTGGTATTGGTTTTGGTAAAAATTTGGCCCACGATATTCAATTGTTTCAAGAATTAAGTTTGTTTCATGGGTTAGGGGTGCCCATTGTTTTGGGCGGATCACGTAAGAAAATGATTGGCAAGTTAAGCTTGGATGCACCGGTTGAAAAAAGATTGGCTGGATCGATTGCAATTAGTTTACAGGCGTTAAACCAGGGTGTACAAATATTGCGGGTTCATGACGTTGCGGAAACCTGCCAAGCTTACAAAGTTTGGCAAGCTGTGACGATGAATAGTGGCAACCATATGTTGGACGGGTAATAGTGTTGATGAAACGTGAAAAATTATTTGGGACAGATGGGGTGAGGGGTAAGGCAAATATTCCGCCTGTTACGGCTGATTTTATGCTAAAATTGGCGCAAGTGGTTGCCAATGAAACCAGAAACCGATCCGCTCATCAGCGGGTGGTTATTGGTAAAGATACAAGGTTATCAGGATATATGCTTGAAGCAGCCATTACTGCTGGTTTTCTATCAACCGGCATGGATGTATTGTTAGTGGGGCCGATCCCAACCCCTGCGATTGCTTATCTGACACGTTCGTTGCGGGCAGATTTGGGCGTGATGATCTCTGCTTCCCATAATCCTTTTGATGATAACGGCATCAAAATCTTCGGGGCAACAGGGTATAAATTGGATGATAAGCTTGAAAAAGCTATTGAACAGCGCCTTGAACATGACGATATTAGGCTTGTAAGGCCAGATCAGGTAGGCAGGGCCAAGCGGATTGAGGGAGCTGCCGAACGTTATATCGAATTTATTAAATCCAGCTTGCCGAAATCTATGCGCTTGGACGGTATGAAGATTGTGGTTGATTGCGCCAACGGGGCTGCTTACAAAATTGCCCCAACCCTGTTGAGCGAATTGGGGGCAAAGGTTATCTCCTTGGCCGTTAACCCGGACGGTTTGAATATTAATAAGGATTGCGGGGCTTTATTTCCTAATTATTTACGGGAGCAAGTCTTAAAAAACCATGCTGATTTTGGTTTTGCCCTTGATGGCGATGCGGATCGGGTCGTTATTTGTGACGAAAAAGGCCAGATATGGAATGGTGATCAGGTGTTGGCCGCCATTGTTTCAGGTTGGCAGGTGGCTGGGAAAATTCAGGGCAAGGCTGTCATTGGTACGATTATGTCTAATTTAGGGTTGGAACTTTTCATTCAATCGCAAGGCTTGCAATTCCACCGCACCCCCGTGGGTGACCGCTATATTGTGGAGGCGATGCAAAAAATGCAATGCAATGTAGGCGGGGAACAATCCGGCCATATTATTTTATCCGATTTTTCGACCACCGGGGATGGCATTATTGCAGCCTTGCAAGTCTTAACCGTATTGTGGCAACAAAATGTCCCAGCCAGTAGCCTAACCGGTCTTTACCATGTGTTACCCCAGAAAATGGTTAACATTCCTTATCGTAATAAGCAGGTATTAGATCATCCAGATGTTCAAGCAATCATTGATAAAAGCCAAAACCAATTAGGGAAAAAGGGTCGATTGGTTATCCGCAAATCAGGAACTGAGCCAGTCATCCGGATAATGGTGGAGGCTGAGGATGGGCAATTAGCAGATAAATTATTAAAAAATATCCAACAAACTATTTGCCGATATGCCGATGAAACCCATATTTCCTAAAGGGCGGATTTTATCAATTGCTGGTTCTGACTCAGGCGGCGGCGCTGGCATCCAAGCTGATATTAAAACGATTACGGCGCTTGGCGGCTATGCCATGACTGCCATCACTGCTTTAACCGCCCAAAACACCCAAGCAGTGCAGGGGATATACCCGGTACCTGAATCTTTTGTGAAGCGGCAAATCCAAATGGTTATTGACGATTTAGGAGTGGATGCAATCAAAACGGGAATGCTTGCGAATGCGGGTATGATCGATATGCTGGTAAATATAATATCTGGCTTGGATGTACCGGTGGTAGTAGATCCGGTGATGGTCGCCAAAGGTGGAGCGGTTTTGCTGGATCCTTCCGCTATTTCAAGTTTAACGCAGAAATTATTTCCTCACGCTTATTTGATTACCCCCAACCTTCCGGAAGCAGCTTTATTGTTGAACAGAACCATTAAAAATGTCGACAATATGCTTGAATCGGCTAAAGATCTTTTGTCTTTCGGGTCGCAAGCGGTATTACTTAAAGGCGGCCATTTGCTTGAAAACGATATTTACGATGTATTGATCACTCAATCCGGCCAAAAGGAAATTTTTAAAAGTCCCCGCCTCAAAACACTGCACACTCACGGGACGGGATGTACCTTATCTGCTGCGATTGCCACATATTTAGCACAAGGATTGAAACTTAAGGAAGCGATTGAACAGGCTCGCGCCTTTGTTTGGCACGCTATCTTACAAGCACCCGGTTTCGGGAAGGGGCATGGCCCCTTGAACCACCAATTAACCGTTCAACCTTTCAGACCCACTTCTCCATCAGTTAAGAAACCATCCGAAGGGAATATATAAGATCATGACAAATATTGTTGTTTTAGGCTTGCAATGGGGTGATGAGGGAAAGGGTAAAATCATCGATTATTTGGCAGAACAAGCCCAGATGGTGGTGCGTTTCCAAGGTGGCCACAATGCTGGTCACACCTTGGTCATTGGGTCGCAGGTCTTTAAACTCAGCCTATTGCCTTCATCGATAGTCCGGCCTGAAAAATTGGCGGTCATTGGTAATGGCGTGGTCGTTGATCCCTGGGCGTTATTTAAAGAAATGGATGCGTTGATCGCAAGGGGAATTAAAATATCACCCGCAAATTTAGCAATTGCTGAAAATGCTTGTTTGATTTTGCCGTTACATGCGGAACTTGACCGTTGGCGGGAACAGCAACAAGAGGGACAAAAGATCGGGACAACCGGTCGAGGAATAGGGCCGGCTTATGAAGACAAGGTGGGCAGGCGCGCCATCCGCATGACCGATTTACAGGAACCTGATTTCTTAAGGCAACGCCTTAAGAACCTGTTAGCCCATCACCATCCCTTGCGCCGGGGTTTAGGGATGCCTGAAGTTAAAGAAGAAGAGCTGTTTGCACAATTGTGCCTGTTATCAAAGCGCTTAACACCTTTCCTTCAGCCTATTTCCTTACTTTTAGAACAACATCAGCAGAAAAAACATCATATTTTATTTGAAGGTGCCCAGGGGGCATTGCTTGACGTTGATCATGGCACTTATCCTTATGTTACCTCATCAAACACATTGACGGGACAGGCTTTTAGCGGGGCAGGATTTTATCAACCAACTTTGGTAACGGGTATTATTAAAGCCTATACCACCAGGGTTGGTAACGGACCCTTCCCAACCGAGGATGTAGGGAAAGACGGCGAAAAATTAGGAGAAAAAGGCCATGAATTCGGTACCGTCACGGGCCGAAAACGCCGATGTGGCTGGTTTGATTCTGTACTTGTCAAGCAAGCCATCCGTTTAAGCGGTGCAAAAGCTTTGGTGATCACCAAGTTGGATGTGCTTGACGAATTTGAAAAAATTAAAGTAGGAGTTGGCTATCATATTGACGGACAGTTGTATCATTATTTGCCAGCTTCACCTTCATTACAACAACGGGCTATCCCACTTTACCGGGAATTTCCGGGGTGGAAAACCTCATTGAAGGGTCTTAAAGATTGGCAACAACTGCCCCCGGCGGCCAAGCAATATATCCAAGCATTAGAGGATTTATTAGGTGTACCCGTTATGTTGATATCAACTAGTCCTGAACGCCAAGATGTGATTGTTCGCCAGGATCCGTTTTCATTTCCCGCGTACTGAACGTGGTTTGGGTAAAACTTGCAACTGCTTAGGAACAAGGGTTAACGAGTTCACTTGGGATTGGATGGATTTTTGAATTTTTTCAAAGGCCCTGCCTTCGATTTGCCGGACGCGCTCTCGGCTGATGCCGTATTTTTTGCTAAGATCGTCTAAAGTTGCGGGTTCATCCTTAAGTCGACGTTCAATTAAAATTTCCCGCTCTCTCGGCTTCAGCAACTTGAAAGCAGCTGATACCAAGTGGCGCCGTTGCTGGGTTTCTTGACGTTCGCCTAACGTTGTTTCTTGACTAGCGCTTGAATCTACCAACCAATCTTGCCATTCCCCTTCGCCATCTTCTTTCACAGTGGCATTTAAAGAAAAATCCCCGTGGGAAAGGCGTCGGTTCATGTCAATCACTTCTTGATTAGACACTTGCAATTGTTTGGCAATTTCTGCCACATTGTCGGGCGCCATATCGCCATCTTCCATCAATTGCAATTTATTTTTGACTTTGCGTAAATTGAAAAACAACTTCTTTTGGGCGGCAGTCGTCCCAATTTTGACCAAAGACCAAGAATGCAGGATATATTCCTGAATGGAAGCGCGGATCCACCAGATGGCATAGGTCGCCAAACGAAACCCGCGATCCGGTTCAAATTTCTTCACCGCCTGCATCATGCCGATATTACCTTCGGAAATCAGCTCACTCAACGGCAAGCCATAGCCCCGATAGCCTGAAGCTACCTTCGCAACCAGTCGTAAATGACTGGTTACTAGCTGTTGGGCGGCTTGGAGATCCGCATGCTCTTGCCAACGTTTGGCCAGCATGTACTCTTGATCAGCCTCTAGGACAGGAAACTTTCTAATTTCCTGCATATATCTTGCAAGGCCACTCTCTCCACTAAGAACGGGAAGCTGAGCGGTTTGGGCCATTCATGACACTCCTTAAAATACATACCTGTTCTAATCGCACTATAGAGATAGTATATTCTAGCCAACAACAATAGTAGAGAAAAATTTATTTTTGATTTGTAGGAAATTGCTGCAGATACTCAATTAGGGTTATCATATCTGCTGGCAAATCCCTTTCCCAATATAGATATTGGTTGGTTTGGGGATGGGTAAAGCCCAGGCTGAACGCATGCAGGGCTTGGCGGGAAAAACGGTGGAAATAATCAAGGGTGGCCTCGCTTAATTGTTGCTTCCGGGCGGCAGTTAAGCTGGTATAAACAGGATCGCCTACGATCGGGCAGCCAAAATGTGACAAATGCACCCTAATTTGGTGAGTGCGCCCGGTTTCAAGCCGACATTTAACCAGGCTTGCAACGCGCCTGATGGGTTGGATCAACGCATAATTTGTTGCAGCGCTTTTCCCGCCTTTTTGGACGACGGCCATTTTTTTGCGGTTAATCGGATGCCTGCCGATATTTCCTTCAATCCGCCCTTGGGTCGGTTGGATGATCCCCCAAACCACTGCCAAATATTCCCGCTTGATCTGGCGGTCCGCAAATGCCTGGGACAAAGGTTGGTGGGTTTTATCGTTTTTGGCGATAACCATCAGGCCACTGGTATCTTTATCCAAACGGTGGACAATGCCTGGGCGTTTCACGCCGCCAATCCCCGATAAAGAACTGCCACAATGGGCAAGCAAGGCATTCACCAAAGTATGGTCAGGGTTGCCGGGGGCGGGGTGAACCGTAAGGCCGGCCTGCTTGTTGATCACCAGCAAATCTTCATCTTCATACAAGATATCTAAAGGCAGGGCTTGGGCGATGGGTAAAGCAGCGGTGGGTTGCGGGATTTGGATATGGAAGGTTTGGGCCGGACGCACTTTAAAAGCGGGGGTTATTTTAAAAACGCCGCTGTTTTCTTGAACATAACCCTGCTCAATCAAATCTTTGATCCGGCTGCGGGAAAAATCAGCCAACATTTTACTTAACCAACGATCCAACCGTTCACCGCCGTCGGCAATGTCAACCGTTATCTGAAAATTACGAAAGTCCTTGAAATTTTCTGCCATTTTGTCAATACACTACAGGGTTCGTTCTATTCAAAAAGGATACATCCATGAAAACACTGAAAATAACGATTGTCGGAATGAGTGTTCTGATCATTGCGGCGGTTATTTTGATTATTTACACGATTGCTGGCGGCTTTAACAGCAGCACTTCAACCACCACCGAAATATATCATCGTTTGGTTGAAATGCCAGGGGATTGTCGCCCGACCAATATGACCCCGGTCGGGGGTTTGGTCGTATTGTCGGTATCGGGGACATCCGCTTGCCCCCAACTTGTCATTATTAATCCGGCAGATGGCCGTGTTATTGGCGATTGGCAATTCATCAATAAACCCAAGTAAACAAGTTTTGCTTTAGGGCAGGTTGGAACGTTTCCTATATAACAGGGCAATTCCTGCAAATCCACAAATCAAGCCTGTGATGGCAAAAATCAATTGTAGGCCAAGCATTTCCGAAAGCCAACCAAGCAAGGCACCTCCAGCCGCCAGCCCGCCCCGGAAAGCCAGGTAATACATGCTGACGGCGCGGCTGCGCATATCACCTCGCACGTGGCTTTGGATGACCATCAGGCTGCCGATACCATTCATGACGAAGCTAAAGCCCAGGATTGCACTAAAGAAACAACTTAGCCATAAATGGGAACTACTGACAAAACCTGCCAGGCTAATCCCTATCAGGGTGAGGCTTAAGGTTGGAATTTGCAATATGTATTTTTTGGCAAACTGCGATAAAAAGAAACCGGATAGGAAAGCGCCTACCCCCATACAAGCCAATAACCAGCTAAATCCATAATGGGCGCTGTGGAAAATCTTGTCGGAAAAAGCCGGGAACATATCAATTACGGGCCTTGCTAACAAGGTTCCAACTAACACGATCAATAGGGAGGCTGAAATATGAGGGTGGCGAAAACTGTATTTTGCCCCTTCCATAATTTGTTGCCATAAATTGGTTTTTTCAGTGGCTGCAAGGGATGCTTCCTGATTAATCCTTAAACCACGCAAACACAATAAATACCAAAGTAAGCTTAAACTATTAGCGATAAATAATCCTTCCATGCCGATGTAGGCAATGATGGGGATGGCAATCAAAGGCCCTAAAAAACGGGATAGGTTAAACATCATGGTGGAAATGGCAATAGCAGTTGGAATTTGTTGTTGCTCAACCAAGGCTGGCGGGATAAGGGCGGCAGCTGGCTGTAAAAAAGAGAAGACGGTTCCTTGAAAGCACATCACCGCCATAATAAGCCCGGGGGTTAGAAAATTCCCATACATGCTGGCCACTAAAAACAATGATTGCATCATCAGCATGATTTGGCTAATGGCCACTAGTTTCTTGGTTGACATACGGTCACCGATGGCGCCGCCGATCAGCCCAAAAAAAAAGGTTGGGATCAATTCCGAAAAAGCCACCAACCCTAAGAAAAATTCAGAATGGGTCAGATCCCACGCGGTTAACCCGATGCCGGTGCGTTGGATCCAATTCCCAAGCAGGGTGGCCGCATACCCAAAAAAATAACGGCGGTATTGTTGGTTACGAAAAACCAAGCGAATATCGCTCGGAACCAGAAAACGTAAAGATAACATCCGCAAAAATTTCACTATCGACAGTAAAGGGGTGATTTAAGAATTTTTCTTATTTATTACTATAGAGTTTTTAAAGGATAAGGAATGATAAAATAATCTCATGCCTTTTGCCCCATATTATGGTAGGGATTTGCAGGTACAGTTTTTTATAAGGATTAGTCATGGCAAAGCTTATACATGATTTTCGCAGTGATAATGTCAGCGGGATCATCCCCGAAGTTTTACAATCTATTATTCAGGAAAACCAACGTTCAACCGATACTTCTTACGGTGATGATGAGGTGACTAAAAAACTGCAAGGGCAATTGGCAGATTTTTTCAACCATGAGGTTTTGGTTTTCCCCGTTATTTCAGGGACAGCTGCAAATGCCTTGGCATTGGCAAATCTTACCCCACCTTACGGGGCGATTTATTGCCATGAACAAGCCCATATCCATATGGATGAATGTGGTGCGCCCGAATTTTTCACAGGCGGCGCCAAATTGGTATTGCTACCTGGTCATAATGGTAAGTTTGGGCCGGAAACTTTAAACAACAGCTTAAAAAATGCTGGCAAGGGTGTTAAGCACCATGTGCAGCCAGCGGCTGTCAGCATGACACAGGCAACGGAGGCCGGGACTGTTTATACACCAGCCGAAATTGCAGCAATCGCTAAGCTTACGCAAGAACATGGATTATCTTTGCATATGGATGGATCGCGTTTTGCCAATGCCTTGGCTTATTTGAAATGCAGTCCAGCGGATATGACCTGGAAAGCAGGGGTGGATGTATTAAGTTTAGGAACAACCAAAGCTGGGGTGATGGGGGCGGAGGCAATTGTTTTTTTCAAAAAAGATTTAGCCCAAGGGTTTGAATACCGCTTAAAAAGATCAGGCCATATTATTTCAAAAATGCGTTTCGTAAGTTGCCAATTGCAAACTTACTGGCAAAAAGGAGTGTGGGATAAATATGCGGGCCATGCTAACCAAATGGCTAAATTGTTAGCGGTGGGATTACAGAAAAACCCGTCGGTTAAACTACTATATCCGGTTGAAGCCAATGAAGTGTTTGTATGGCTGCCGCAAGCTTTGATTGATTACTTGCAAGCCCAAGGCACCAAGTTCTATGATTGGCAGAAAGATGACAAAGGCGCTGTCATTCGTCTGGTTACATCCTTTACCACCACCAAGGAGCAAGTGAAGGGGTTTTTAGGGTTGGTTAGCTCATAGTCATTCCATTTTTTCCATGCCATCCAAAGCTTGCAAGGTTTGGGATGAATAAAGGGTTGCCAGCGCCAAATTCAAGTCAACAGAATAGGGAATATTTACATGTTACTTGTCTTGGAGCAGAAAAGAAATGCTGCTGATTCAGCAGAACTGGCGTCCCCAAGGGGATTCGAACCCCTGTTACCGCCGTGAGAGGGCAGCGTCCTAGGCCTCTAGACGATGGGGACATCGTTAGATATCCAAGCATCTTGAACTCATAATGAGTTTGGTGTAAATAATCAAGCAACAAACAAAAATAGTAATGATTTTTGTTTGTTATTGAGCTGGCTATCAGGTGACCGCATGGTTGCTTAAGGAGGATTAAAATATGGTAGAAAGTAAAACTTTGCCAATATCTTTAAAAGCCGCCCGAGTTTTTTGTTATATTCACATTGTTTTATCATGTGTTTTAATAGCAGTCATGATACTGGCTTTAGATACAAGTTTATCGTCTCACGGTTTTTGGAATGGTATTAAAAGTGCTATCTATAAATTGGCGCAAAATAAGTTTAACCAGCCTGTTTATACGCCAGAGGCAGCGGGCAATTTGGTGGGAATAATTTTGCTTCCCCTATTGGTTGCCTGGGCCGCTTTGTGGAACATCCGTTCCCCAACAACGAGAAAATCTTATATTGTTTTGCTGCTTCTCATAGCCGTTGGGGTGATGGGATCTGTCGCTTTGTTGATTGCAGGCATTTGTTTTTTATTGCCGAAAGCGCGTCAGCATTTAAAATTCTAGGGGCTATACCATCTAAGCAGGGATGCTAGGATGGAAATATGTATGAGAGAAAGAGTTGTTTAAGGGCGCGCCAGCAAGGGAAGTTGATCGAGCATTTTGTTGTTGGAGCGACGGCCCGTGCAGCCTCAGAGGTTGTGGGCGTGAACGTCAAGACAGCCACGGCATTTTACATGCGATTGCGGCAGTTGATTGGCGGCAAGCAACAAAGCTTTGAGTTGTCCGGCCCGGATAGTATCGTTTATACCGATACCTTCCGGTCTTACAACGCGCTCGATGTCTCGGACTTTCATCACATGCGCATGAACCACTCGGAACTGTTTGCCAATAAACAAAACCCCATCAACGGGATCGAGAATTTCTGGAACCAGGCCAAACGCCATATGCGCCAATTTAATGGTATCAAGCAGTAGAGTTTTTACTGGTTTCTCAAGGAATGCGAATGGCGCTTCAATGGAGGCAACCATCAGCAGCTTTTAAAGCAGCTGAAATACTGGTATAAAAACGCTAAACACTAACCCTTAGATGGTATAGCCTCGTATTTCAATAAACGGTCTGGATTTCTTCTTAAAGTTTCCATCGGCTGATAAAAAATAGGGTCAGGAACCTTGCGCGTTCCTGACCCTTAAGTAGTGGTATGTCTGCTTTTTTAGGTGATAGTATTATTTTATATTTTTGTCATACGCACACTATCACTAGTCGTCTATCACTAGTTATCATTATCATCCTCGTTATCATTATCATCCTCGTTATCATTATCATCCTCGTTATCATTATCATCCTCGTTATCGGGATCTGGGTTATTGTCAGCTGCTGCACGCTCGATAGCACTTCCAACAAACCTGTCAGATGAAGACTGCCCTTCCTTAAAATCCCCTTGACTAACGGTGAAGTTACCGTCAGCAGACTGAGCATAAGAAACGCTGAAATAAGTGGTCTTGGCATCTTCACGCCGTAACTCTAAGATAAGGGTGTCTTCTGAAATAGAAGTTTCGCTTTGCGCTCCGGCAGGTACGGAAGTGGAGATAGAGGTGCCGACAGTTATGGGATTTGGCACTCCGGCAGGTACGGAAGTGGAGATAGAGGTGCCGACAGTTACGGGATTTGGCACTCCGGCAGGTACGGAAGTGGAGATAGAGGTGCCGACAGTTACGGGATTTGGCACTCCGGCAGGTACGGAAGTGGAGATAGAGGTGCCGACAGTTACGGGATTTGGTACTCCGGCAGGCACGGAAGTGGAGATAGAGGTGCCGACAGTTACGGGATTTGGCACTCCGGCAGGTACGGAAGTGGAAACAGAGGTGCCGACAGTTACGGGATTTGGTACTCCGGCAGGTACGGAAGTGGAAACAGAAGTTCCAACAGTTACGGGATTGGCTGCTGTTTTAGGTAATTCTGCAACTTCTGGCTTGTTTGTAAGGGGCAATCCAAAGCGTTCTGTTTGTAGATCGGTTGGTTCGTATAATCCTTTTTCTCTGCCTGTGAAAATAAATAAACTGCCTTCCGTTTCTAAAGACTTACAATTTGGCTTATCCATGTTTTGATAGGATAAAAGTACGCAATCGCCACTTTGGGCAAGAGCTGCTGGTGTTGCAAGTAAGCTTACGCTGATGAAAAGAAGTTTGCGAAAATTGTTCATTGGTATCTCCATTTACGTTGTTGTTTAGCGGGGCGGTTTTTTTAGTTGGTTCGGTTCTTGTTGAAACCATTATTAATTGTGAAAGGTAAACAAAAAGTTAACGGTTATATTTTTTTCAAAAATTCTCTTATATACGGAAAAACCAAGTTTTAACCTTGATGCCAATCCCAAACACCTTCGATGTTTTGATATAGGAAAGATTTATTTAAACCTTTTTATCTTACGTATTTTCGTTTTCATCTGCTCATTTGCAAAAGCCGAGAGAAGAAACCAGGAACATAAGATAAATTCACACAATGGTTTTGTAATGTTTGATGAGTAGGATGAGAAAACATGGTGGGGGGTGACGAATGTTAATTCGGGCCTAAGAATAAGGCATAAGGCGAAATTCGCGGGTAACCCAGCCATCACTGTTTTTTTAGGATACTGATATCAGAATCAGCGTGGCATGCGTTTTCGTAGCATATAGGCTATGAATAAAGATATTATGGGCATAAGGAAAGGGTTAAGCTGCCCTATTATAAATATAGAAATAGCTATCTATTAGGTTGTTCGCAACGTCATCCATGACTGCTATTTGATCTGGCTTAAGACAATTTCTTATACGTGAAAGGACTCGCCACAACCGCAACGGCCTTTTTCATTGGGGTTGCGAAAAACGAAACCTGATTTCATGTTTTCGGTCACGTAATCCATCTCGGTTCCAAAAATATACATGGATGCCTTGGCATCAATATAAACCGTGACTTCCTGATCAGTCACCACTATATCCAAAGCTTGCGGCGCATTAGCATAATCGATGGCATAACTTAACCCGGAACAACCTTTTGTCTTCACGCCGATGCGTAATGCCCTGGCATCCGGTTGTTGTGATAACAGAAATTTAATACGTTCGGCTGCGGTTGAGGTTAAACTAAGCGGATTCTTTTGCATATTCTTTCCTTTGTGGCCAAGCTTTCAAGAAGAAGCTTGTGCGTTAAATATATCATCAGGCTCGCATCTTTTAAAGATGTATGTTTATAAATTTTTATAAATAGTGTCCGTTACATCCAACCTAATTCTAAGCGTGCTACATCTGACATCATGGATTTATCCCAGGGCGGATCCCAAACCAATGTAACGACCGCACTCTGAATTCCTGGCACCAGGCGCGCCGCTTGTTCAACCATCCCCGGCATCGTACCCGCGACCGGGCAACCAGGGGCGGTTAGGGTCATGTCGATATGAACATGGCCATCCGGTTCAACATCGCATTTATAAATAAGGCCCAGTTCATAAATATTGACGGGGATCTCGGGATCATAAACCGTTTGCAAGGCGGCAATCACCCCTCTTTGCAATTCTTCTAAATCATAAGTCGTTTTTACTGGTAATAAAGGATCAACCATTGCGTCGCGAATCCTTCTTTTTATTAAGTTCTGAATTATGGGATTCGATGGCAGATAGGAACGTATGCCAAGCCATGGTAGCGCATTTGACCCGCATCGGGAATTCACGTACCCCTGCCAGAGCCGTTAACGGCTGTAAATGATCTAATTCGTCTTCAGTTAGTGAATCTTCCTCAATTTTCCCGGTCACCAATTCATGAAACTGGCTAAATAAAAGTTTGGCTTCAGCAGCGGTTTTCCCCTTTAATTTTTCTGTCATCAGGGAGGCTGAGGCCACGGAAATGGCACAGCCTTTGCCTTCAAAACTCATATCATCGATGATACCTTGATGATTGATATGCAAATAAATTGTTACCTGGTCACCACATAAAGGATTATGACCGTTGGCCTCGTGATTGTGACCGTGCATCTTCCCATAATTCCGGGGATGACGGTTATGATCGAGTATGATTTGCTGATATAATTCTTGCAAAGCCTGCATGTTTAACCAAACACTTTCTTCACTTGCCTTAAACCTGTCATTAATTGATCAATATCAGCCATAGAATTGTATAATCCCAGCGAAACTCTTGTTGTCCCGGTTACACCAAACCACTGCATGGCTGGTTGGGCGCAATGATGCCCTGCCCGTACGGCCACCCCATACTGATCCAAAATAGTTGCGATATCATGAGGATGGGCACTGTCCATCACAAAAGATACTACCGGGCTGCGATCTTGGGGATGGCCGATGACGCGAAGACCAGCAACGCTTTTTAATTGTTGTAACAGGTAATCCAGCACAAGCTTTTCGTATTGGTGGATAGCATCCAAACCGATCTTTTGCATATAATCAATCGCGTATCCCAAACCGATAGCACCGGCTATGTTCGAGGTGCCAGCTTCAAAGCGGGTTGGTGGGGCGGCAAAGGTGGTTTTTTCAAAACTAACGGTATTGATCATATGACCACCACCCAAAAAAGGCGGCATTTTTTCAAGCAATTGTTTTTTACCGTACAAAATTCCTATGCCCGTTGGTCCATATAATTTATGACCGGTGAATACGTAAAAATCACTGTCGAGTTCTTGAACATTAATGGGTAAATGGGGTGCGGCTTGGCACCCGTCCACCAGGACAACAGCCCCGGCTTGATGGGCAAGACGGGCAATTTCCCGTATGGGAAAAACCGTACCGATAGTATTGGAAACATGGGCCACCGCCACCATTTTGGTGCGTGGGGTCAATAATTTGCGAAACCCTTCTAAATCAAAACTGCCATCCGGTAACATGGGGGCCACTTTAATGACGATATTTTTACGGGTTTGCAATAATTGCCAAGGGACAATGTTTGAATGATGCTCTAATAGCGAAACAATGACTTCATCACCCGCTTTTAAAAAAGCATCGCCGTAGGTATAAGCAACTAAATTAATGGCTTCGGTGGCGCCGCTGGTAAAGATAATTTCAGCAATTGAGGCGGCTTTAAGAAAGTGCTGCACTTTTTGGCGCGCTGCTTCAAAAGCCTCGGTGGCTTTGGCGCTTAAATCATAGACGCCGCGGTGAATATTGGCATAAGAAGAAGCATAAAAATCTTGGGTTTGTTTTAAAACCGACAGGGGTTTTTGGGCGCTGGCCGCACTATCGAGAAAGGCCAGCGGTTTTGCTGAACGATGCTGAAATATAGGAAAGTCTTGCCTGTATTGCTTAAAGACAGTATCGATTGGTAGAGGTCTGGCAGGCTTCATCATTTGGTGATTTCCCTTATAAATGGATCGGCCAGAAAAATATTGCGGATTTCTGCTGAGGAAATTTGATTAAAAATATCTTCTAAAAACCCCTTCACAATTATTCCAACAGCGATTTGGTAGCTTAATCCCCGGGACATCAAATAAAAAACCATGGTTTCATCAACAATCCCGGTTGCAGCCCCATGACTGCATTTAACGTCATCCGCATATATTTCTAATTCCGGTTTGTTAAAGACAGCAGCGGTCGGTGACAATAAAAGCGCTTTATAAGATTGGGCAGCATCTGTTTTAATAGCGTGTGGATGCACATGGATAGACCCCAGGAAAGAAGCGCGGGCTGCAGATGATGGTTTTACAGGCGATAAATGTTGAGCGACGCCTTTATAGTTTTGGGTGCTGAGGGTTGCGGGAACCTCATGATGAATTTCTGTCACATAGTGATGCTGTTGGCTTTCATGGGTCATATGAATGCCTTGCAGATGACAGCTAGCCCTGTCGCCTGTCAGATTTACCTTGATCTCCTGACGGCATAAGCCGGTTCCGCTCATTTTAGAAAAATGATGAAAACGACCGGATTTTTTTACATCAACAAAATTATGGTCCGTGACGATATGCTGGGACCCGGACAAGTCCCAATTGGTGTAAACGGATAATTGGGCGTTTTTCCCCACCAAATAATGGGTCACCTGATTGAGCCAACTATTTACATTTTGTGACGAAGAAAAAGGATGGCAGTGAAAAACCAGGGAAACGCTTGCCTCATCCCCAATATCGACAATATGGCGCCAAGATTCCATCAGGTTAAAAGCGGGGTGAAAAAATAGATGGATAGGTTTATCCAATTTTACCCCGGCAGCTATTTTAATAAGCAAACCATTGGTAAAAATTGCGCCGTTTAAAAAGCAAAGGCTGTTGCTTGGGGTGGAGGCAATTGATCCTAAATATCCTTGAAAAATATTCTCTGTAAGCGCCGGGTTTAGTTTATTCCCTTTAAATAAAGTTTCGATCTGCAATCCCTTTTCTTTGGGGGAGGTCATAAATTTTAAATCTATCCCATTAAAATCGGCATGTAATGAAGAAAAGGGCTGATCTTCTAAAGATACAGGGTTTGCTGATGTTGCGGTTGGGGATTGCTGGCTTACAGCTGCATAGGCATGTTCCAAAACACTGGTGGATACATAACGCCATTTCTCTAGCTTGGCTGAAGGTAGGCCAAATTCTTTAAATTGACCCAAGGCGTGCTTGCGGAAATTTGCAAGCCAAGCCATCTTCTGATCTAATAACGGAGGGGGGATGTCAGGTAATCTTGATTGCGGTGATAAAGGATTTTTTGGCATGTGATTTAGGCAATTCCCCCGGCCTTCATTTTCATGACTTTTTCATATCCTTGTTCTTCCAGCATCAATGCTAATTCTTTGGTCCCGGACTTGACAATCCGCCCATTGGCCATGATATGGATTTTATCAGGCAACACATGGCTTAACAATCGTTGATAATGAGTAATTAATATCATGGAACGCAAAGGTTGCCGTTGTTGGTTGATCGTTTCAGCGACAATTTTCAAAGCATCGATATCAAGACCGGAATCAGCCTCATCAAGGATAGCTAAGGCGGGTTGTAATAAAAGCATCTGCAGCATTTCCAGGCGTTTTTTTTCGCCACCCGAAAAACCGGTGTTTAAGGAACGGCCAAGCATTTCTTCGGAAATCCCTAATTGCAAACGTAATTGCTTTAATAACTTTAGGAACTCAAAAGCATCTATTTCCTTTTCGCCTCTATGGCGGCGGCTGGCATTAAAGGCTAACCGCAGAAAATGATTAATTGGCACGCCAGGAATTTCAATGGGATACTGAAAACCAAGGAATATACCAGCTTTTGCCCGTTCATCCACTGGCATACTCAGTAAATCCTGGCCTTTATAGTCAATTTTGCCTTTGGTAACGCGGTAATTGGGGTGCCCTGCGATCACGTAGGATAAGGTGCTTTTCCCAGAGCCGTTCGGCCCCATGATGGCATGGGTTTCCCCGATTGGGATTGATAAATTCACACCTTTCAAAATTTTTTTATCATCCCGCTCGACATGAAGATCTTGGATATCAAGCAATATGTTTGGCATTTTTATTCCCTTGATTTCTGTCATTACCCAACACTACCCTCTAAACTAAGACCTAATAATTTCTGTGCCTCCACCGCAAACTCCATCGGCAATTCTTGTAATACCTGTCTACAAAAACCATTCACAATCAACGAGACTGCATCTTCTGCACTAAAACCACGTTGTTGACAATAAAACAATTGCTCTTCACTGATTTTTGAGGTGGTGGCTTCATGCTCGGTATAAGAACTGGCATTACGGTTTTCGATGTAAGGGATGGTGTGTGCCCCGCATGCTTGACCAATCAATAAGGAATCGCACTGCGTGAAATTGCGCGCCTGATCTGCGGCATTCTGAATACGGACAAGGCCGCGGTAAGTATTTTGCGCTTTGCCTGCTGAAATTCCCTTGGAAATAATGGTGGATTTAGTATTTTTGCCGATATGGATCATCTTGGTGCCTGTATCGGCCTGTTGATAGTGATTAGTTAAGGCAATGGAATAAAATTTGCCGACCGAATAATCGCCTTGCAAAATACAGCTGGGATATTTCCAAGTAATAGCTGACCCCGTTTCCACTTGTGTCCAAGATATTTTAGAACGGATTCCGCGGCAAGCCCCACGCTTGGTAACAAAATTATAAATACCGCCTTTGCCTTGCTCATCGCCGGGGTACCAGTTTTGCACCGTCGAATATTTGATTTCTGCTTCATCCAAAGCGATTAATTCAACTACCGCCGCATGCAATTGGTGTTCATCCCGCATGGGGGCGGTGCATCCCTCCAAATAACTGACATAACTGCTTTTATCAGCAATAATTAAGGTGCGTTCAAATTGGCCGGTTTTAGCAGCATTAATACGGAAATAAGTGGAAAGTTCCATCGGGCAACGTACGCCCGGCGGTATATATACGAATGATCCGTCGGTAAAAACGGCCGAATTTAAAGTTGCATAAAAATTATCGGAAGAGGGGACAACACTGCCTAAATATTTTTTGATTAAATCGGGGTGTTTTTGTACCGCTTCGGAAATGGAGCAAAAAACAACCCCGACTTTGGCTAACTCTTCCCGAAAAGTGGTTGCAACGGAAACGCTGTCAAATACCGCATCAACTGCAACCCCTGATAATTGCTGCTGTTCATGCAGCGGTATCCCTAGTTTCTCATAGGTTTGGCGGATTTTAGGATCAATCTCATCCATGCTTTGTAAGGAGGGTTTTGATTTGGGAGCGGAATAATAATGGGCGTCTTGATAATCAATTTTGCTATAATTCAATTTTGCCCAAGTGGGTTCAACCATGGTTTGCCAAAAGCGAAAAGCTTTTAATCGCCAATCCAGCAACCAAGAAGGTTCATTTTTTTTTGCTGAAATGAACCGAACAATATCTTCATTCAGGCCTTTGGGCGCCGTATCGCTTTCAATATCTGTGATAAAACCATATTTATATTTTTCTGCCATCACCGATTCAACGGATTGGTTAAGATTTTTTGGGGCTGAGGGGAAGGTTTTCAAATCCGCCTGTTTCATAATTTTATCCCGTTTATTTTAGGGTGTTCTTGAAAAATTTCAAAAACAACCGCTGAAGACGAAGCAACCGGCGGCTTCGCTTTTTGGACAAGGTCAGCCAAGGGTACCGCTGCAAAAATCTGCCGAATAGCCTGATTAATTTTTTGCCAACTGGCACGCGATTGACAACTATCTTCCAAAGAGCAGCGAATATTTAGATGATCAGCGCATAAAGTTAAACTAATAGGGCCATCAATAGCCGTAATAATATCAGCCAAAGAAATGTCTGACATATTTTTATTTAGGCAATACCCACCTTTTACACCACGATGGGAGGCTAAAACATCTTTTTTACGCAAACAGGTCAGAATTTTGGCAACTGTTGTTTCCGGTAAATTGGTTAGATGTGCTAATTCCTGGGAATTATAGATGGAACGAGGGGATAAGCTTATTTGGCCCATAATCGCCACGGCGTAATCAGCCAATCGGCTAAGTCGGATCATATCTAGTAACTTTCACATATAATCAAGACCTTTTTAGTCTTGATTGAAAAATAACATACTGAAGGCCGAAGTCAAGGATTGAAAAAATAAATGCAATATTTTTTGCATGGGGAAAGTGCTGAGGATACTAAAAAATAATGGGCAGAAATATTTATAACGGTTCAAGAAGGTAAGGGGGATCTGCCAATTAAATGAGCTTGCCTATCAAAGATTAATATTTCGATATCCATTTGATGTTTTGCCGTATCCAATGCAATTTGCCTTGCATCGCTAGCCACCGCACTGGCTAAAGGAAGCTGATGTTTTTCTGCCTCCAACATAATTTCTAGGGCGCTGTTACCCTCTAGGGCCTTTTGTTGCAAGACTGACGAACCACCTAATTGACCCAGAGTTTTTGCCAAATAGGGGCGATCAATTTGGCTGCGACCGGAATGTAAATCCAAAAATCCAGCCGCCAGTTTGGAAATCTTAGCAAAACCACCTGCAATGGTTACCGTTGGGATGGGGTGGCGGGATAAATATTTTAACATCCCACCAGCAAAATCTCCCATATCAATCATGGCTTCATCCGCAGGCTTGTATAATTGCCGCACACCCGTTTCAGAAGTGCTACCGGTGCAGGCAAAAGCGTGTTGAATATCATTGGCCCGGCAAACATCAATCCCCTGGTGGATAGAGGCAATCCAAGCGGCACAACTAAAGGGGATCACAATCCCTGTCGTGCCCAATATGGAAATCCCACCAATAATCCCTAATCTTGGGTTCCAGGTGTGTTTGGCCAGCTCCAAGCCGTTATCAACAGAAATTGTAATTTCAGCTCCACCGTGATAATTATATTGCTGAAAAATTCGTTTCATTTCCTCCGTCATCATTGCTCTAGGTACCGGATTAATAGCGGGTTCGCCGATGGCCAGGGGTAACCCTGCTTTTGTGACGGTTCCAACCCCTCTGCCCGCTATAAATTGTATGATTTCTGGGTTAGGGGTCAATTTAACGGTTGATACAATCAGCGCCCCATGGGTCACGTCAGGATCATCGCCTGCGTCTTTAATAACCCCTGCTTGGGCATAATTAAGGTTATTACTGGTATAAGCTAACGTAAAATCGGTATGGCCGCCACGTGGCAAATGTATGGAAACCGGATCAGGAAAGTCGCCCGTGAACAGTGCTATACATGCAGCCTTACTAGCTGCTGTGGCGCAGCTGCCTGTTGTCCAGCCTCTCTTGAGGAGTGAAACCTGGGGCTTGATGATCATCTATTCCACCAATTGTTAGGTAAAAAATTAATTTTCTGCATCCTACGGATTATCATGACTTGAATTTTTTAGAGCATAAACAGGCTAGCGAATAAAAATTAAATAGTGGTATTAAATCAAATAATGGTATTGTAGGATAATCAAGATATCTTTATACGGTGCGGATAATATTTTAAGGGAAAAAAAGATGAGAAAATTAAACTTAATGATGGTTTTAGGTGGATTTTTATTTTCTTCGGTTAGTTATGGGCAAACCAGTAACCCAGCTCAAGATAACTCTATTTCCGTGGTTTTACCAATTGATGTGGTCATTGAGGGAAGTTATCAGGCAACGGGCGTGAATCCAGATGGAGGAAGATACGAAGCTGTCGTAGCGGTGAGTAAGTCAGGCCAAACTTATAAAGTTGCTTGGGCGGTTGGCGATCAGCAATATGTAGGTACGGGTATACTTCAGGGAGATTCTTTTGCCGTTGTATGGGTGGGAGGCAATGATCTGCCGCCGGGGTTGGTCGTTTACAAGGTTAATGCAGATCGAACTTTTGATGGCACATATGCGTATTTGGGAAGCACCCAATTGGCTTTCGAAACGTGGAAGCCCCGCAAACGCTAAGTTGTTATTCCCCATTGATTGGTAGTGGGGAGCATTTTTTATAACCATAGGATGGCCCCGGATATTTTGCCGGGGCTTTTTATTTAGGCATAGCGTGATTGCTAAAATTGATTCGGACTATCCATTGCTTGTTTTGATCTTTCTTATCTTTATTTTCTTATTTGCATAAATAAGGATTTTCTTATAAAAACAAAAAAAGCCTGCATATTCCATGAAAAGATTTTGTTCACAAAAATTAGGCACTAAATAATGCATCTCATCCGCTCCATTGCCCCCTTGTTAATTGGTATTGGCATCCTGATTATTGGCAATGGGCTGGCGGGGATTGTGTTGCCAATCAAAATGAGTGATTTGCATTATTCCGAACAAGTTTCCGGGCTGATCATGGCTTGTTATTACATTGGTTTTGCCTTGGGTGCCAGAATGGCCCAACGTATTATTAGCAATGTCGGCCATGTCAGGGCTTTTGCTGCCTTATCGGCAACCGTCGCGGCAGCGATTTTGGCTTATGGCTTAGTGCCGGAAGCAATATCTTGGGGAATGTTACGCGGCCTGAACGGTTTTGCCATGGCCGTGCTTTTTGCAATCATTGAAAGTTGGTTGAGTGAACGCAGCGCCAACCATAATCGTGGCCAGGTTTTATCTTTGTATATGGTGACTTCGTATTTCGGCAGCGGTTCTGGCCAATTGTTGGTCAATGTGCAACCGACCACGGGGATTGAATTATTTTGTTTGGCCGGATTGATTGTGGTTGTTTCCTTAATTCCGATTGTTCTGACAAAAAACGCCAGTCCTGATGTCAAACAAATTAAACCCCTATCATTTCGAAGTTTGTACCGGTTGTCGCCTTTGGGAATAGTTGGCACAATCGGGGCGGGGTTGCTCAGTGGCGGATTTTACGGGATGGGGGCGATTTTTGCTGATAAAGCTGGCTTAGATACGCTCGAGAAATCATTATTTATGTTTTCTGCCATCCTCGGCGGCTTATTAATCCAATGGCCGATTGGGAAATTATCTGATCGTTATAACCGACGTCAAGTATTGTTATGGATTGCAGCTTGTATCAGTATTATTTGTATTTTTGCTTTCAGCTGGTCATTTATTTCCGCCTATTACTTCCATATTTTATTAATTATTGCTTTGATATTTGGGGGTATGGCTGCCACCCTATATCCTCTATGTTTAGCCCACACATTTACTTATGTTGAAAAAAGCAATATGGTATCTGCGAATAGCGGGCTACTGTTGACCTGGGCGCTTGGCGCTTCCTCAGGGCCAGTATTGGCAGGGGTGTTAATGCGGAATTTAGGGGAATCGGGCTTTTTTCTTTACCTTGCTGTAGTTTCTGTATTCCTGGTAGGCTTCATTAAGTACCGGATGGGCCGCCGACCCCCCAAACCTTTGGAAGAACAAGCGGTCTTCCTGCCCATGCCAGAAAATGCTTTAGAAACAAGCGCTTTAGACCCGCGTGCGAGGAATCAAGAACAATAAGAGATAAGGCTTAACCTAAGTGCTTCAATCATTTTAGGGGTTGCTGAACGATGATTGGCTAAAAGCAGTATCAAAAAAAGGGAAGGCGCGACTAAAACTAGTGCCGCTCAGCGGTTGCCGGGACGTTTTTAACCAGGAAACAACTGAAGGTTTTTTTGACTAACAATTTGCAAGCTTCAGATGCTTTTTGATTGGTTAAACCCAGCAACCTGGCGCGATAAAATGTCTTTCCTTTACCTGCCTGATAAACGGTTATGTTGGCTTGCCCATAAGATGATTGCCCCAATACGGTAATCGCTTGATTTAGCTCGTCCTGTGCTAAATTATAGGTTGCAAAAGCGCCTATCTGAATGCCCCAACTCTTTTCCTGGCCCGACGGCTCAGCATATATAGCAACACTTGGTTTCAGAGCAGGTTTTAAAGAAGCAGGATTGGGTAATGGTTTGGAATTTCGGACTGGCTGACGATTGATAGGGGCAAATAAAGTGCTTTGCTGGGTGAGAGGTTTATTAATCTCTTTAAAACCCATATTTAATAAGCGAATCATTTGCTTTGTACGCAGAGCTGAGGAACGAGCACCCATCACAACGACGACTAAGCGATTGTTGCCACGTTGGGCTGACGTAATCAAATTATATCCCGACGCCCGGATATAGCCTGTTTTTAACCCGTCAGCGCCGTCATATTCTTTTAATAAACTGTTATGGGTAAAAAACTGCCGGTTATGATAGGTAAAGCTTTTTTTAGAAAAATATTGATAATACTCTGGATATTCCCGAATAAGGGCCAAAGATAATCTGCCCATATCTGCGGCTGTGGTCACCTGTTTAAAGTGGGGTAGGCCTGAAGCATTACCAAAAGTTGTTTGGATAAGGCCAATTTTTTTTGCCTTCTCATTCATCAACTTTACGAAACTGGCCTCACTGTCAGCCAAGTTCTCTGCGATAACAACGGCCGCATCATTAGCTGAATGAATGATCAATGCTTGGATGGCATCTTCAACTGTAATCGTATCCCCTGTCTTTAGACCGACTTTTGTCGCGGGCATAATCGAGGCACGATGAGAAATTAAAAGTTTTTGATTCAGTTTTAATTGCCCTTTATCCAAGGCATCAAAAACCAACATCAACGTCATCACTTTGGTTAAAGAGGCAGGATAAGTAACGACATTAGATTTTGATTCGGCGATTACCAAGCCGTTGCTGGCATTGACAATGACATAGGAAGAAACGGGCGTACGGGCCTGGACAAAATTTAAGCTGGCAATGATTAAATGACAGGCAGCCAACAATAAGAAAACGGGGGAAAACCGTCGCATAATAGGGTGGGATTGCAACTTTACAGGTGATCCTGAAAATGTAGTTTTTAAGAAATAAAACATGAATGCGCAACATATGTATTTTTATAATAATGTAAAAAGCTAAGTGATTTGCTTTAATCCCGCAACTATAAAAATAATCGAAAGATTTGTAACCATTTTATGGGATGGATGTTGAGAGGATGTATAACAATTAATTCCACGGCCTTGAGATTTTCTGATTTTATGACTACATTAGCACTATCGGTGCGATCATATTTTTGTAAAGCTTAAGGATAAACGATTTATTACATGGACAATACAGCATTTTCCCCGGTGGATAACGGTATGGGTAGCCAGCATAATAAGATGGGTGGTTTAGAACATCACCAAACTGCCGTATTGATTAAAAGTAAGCCAAAAGCTCAAACTAAAAAGCCGCCTAAATATAAAGTTTTGTTGTTAAATGATGATTTTACTCCAATGGAGTTTGTGGTAAATGTATTGAAAAAATTCTTCGATAAAGGTTATGAAGAAGCAACCTACATTATGCTGCAAGTTCACCAAAAAGGGTTGGGAATATGTGGGGTTTATGTATATGATATTGCAGAAATTAAAGTAACCCATGTTAATGAATTTTCTCGTCATCATGGATTCCCTCTTCAATGCACTATGGAGAAAGAATAAACATGCTTAGTGTTCATCTTGAAAAAACTATTCGCCGTGCTTTTGACTTGTCTATCAAATATGGGCATGAATATACAACACTTGAGCATCTTTTATTTTCCTTAACGGATGATCCAGACGCCTTAGCTGTCTTGCAAGCCTGCCAGGTAAATATTGCAAAATTAAAGGCAGATATTACCGAATTTATTGAAGATAATTTTGGCGCCATTATGCTCACTGAAACCAAAGAATCAAAGCCAACTATTGCTTTTCAGCGTTCTATCCAACGGGCTGTCTTGCAAGCAAAATCGGCGGGTAAGCAGGAAATTAGTGGGGCTAATTTGCTAATCGCGATGTTTTCTGAAAAAGAAAGTGCCGCCATTCATTTTCTAGAGCAGCAGGATATGTCCAGGCTTGATGCGATGCAATTTGTCAGCCACGGAATTGGAAAAAATTCTTCCGCCAGTCCTTTAAAAACGGCTAATCATTTGGAAGGCGATATAAGCCCAGACCAAACCGATAAAACAACCAAAAATAACCCGCTGCACACCTATTGTATCAACTTGAATAAGAAAGCCCAAGATGGAAAAATTGATCCCTTAATTGGCCGGGATGTCGAATTGGAAAGAACGATCCAAATTCTTTGCAGACGAACCAAAAATAATCCCTTATATGTAGGGGATCCAGGGGTTGGTAAGACAGCGATGGTGGAAGGCTTGGCTTACAAAATTATCCATCAGCAAGTGCCTGAACCGCTGGCCCAAGCGGTTGTCTATAGTTTAGATTTGGGTGCGTTAATTGCCGGGGCAAGGTACCGCGGGGATTTTGAAGAGCGCTTAAAGGCAGTTCTGAATGCTTTGCAAGCGCAACCACATGCTATTTTGTTTATCGATGAAATCCATACCATTATTGGGGCAGGGGCGACAGGCGGCGGCACTATGGATGCAGCTAATTTATTAAAACCAGCTTTAGCCAGCGGCCATGTGCGTTGCATTGGGTCTACCACATTTCGGGAGTTTCGTACCTATTTTGAAAAAGATCGTGCCTTACTGCGCCGCTTTCAAAAAATTGATATCCAGGAACCTTCTTTGGAAGACAGTGTGAAAATATTGCAGGGAATTAAATCAGCCTACGAGCGCCATCACCAAATTTCCTATACAGACCAAGCGGTCCGTAGTGCAGTGGAATTATCCGTTAAACATATCCATGACCGAAAATTACCCGATAAGGCTATTGATGTTTTGGATGAGGCAGGGGCTGCACAACGCCTAATAGCCGTCGATAAACGGAAGAAAATTATCGATCTCGCGGATATTGAAAGCATCGTGGCCAAGATTGCTCGTATCCCCGCTTCTTCAGTTTCCAGTAACGATTTACAGATGTTATCAAATATTGAACAAAATCTGAAACAAGTGGTCTTCGGCCAAAACCCGGCAATTGAGTTATTAAGCAGCTCAATCAAAATGTCACGGGCAGGTCTTAGGGAGTTAGAAAAGCCCGTGGGAAGTTATTTGTTCGCAGGACCTACGGGGGTTGGTAAAACGGAATTAGCAAGGCAACTGGCCCGCTTCTTAGGGGTGGAATTATTACGTTTCGATATGTCGGAATATATGGAAAAACATACGGTTTCCCGTCTTTTAGGTGCTCCTCCCGGTTACGTGGGATTTGATCAGGGTGGATTACTGACTGATGCTGTCGACCAGCATCCTCATAACGTTTTGTTGTTGGATGAAATGGAGAAAGCCCACCCGGATTTGTTTAATATCCTCCTGCAGGTGATGGATCATGGCAAATTGACTGACCATGTAGGAAAATCCATCAGTTTTAGAAACACTATTTTAATTATGACCACCAATGCGGGGGCTGCGGATATGCAAAAGCAAGCGATCGGTTTTGGTCGGCAACAGCCCTTTGAGCAGGTGCAGGACGCTATCCAGCGAATTTTTTCACCCGAATTTCGTAACCGCTTGGATGCCATTATATCATTCGCCCCATTATCTTTAGACGTGATTGAAAAAGTGGTTGATAAATATTTGACCCAATTATCTGCACAATTGATAGAAAAGCGTGTTGCCATCGAATTTACCAAGGCTGTCCGCCAGTGGTTAGCGGAGGTGGGCTACGATATTGTTTACGGTGCACGGCCTTTAGCAAGGACAATTCAAGAATATATTAAGAAACCATTGGCAGATGAATTGCTTTTTGGTAGACTTAGCAAAGGCGGCAAAGTAATTGTTGATTTAGAGGGGAAAAAGCCGTCTTTTGCTTATGAAAATAAAAACGAGCCAGTGTATCAGATTTAGGGATTAAGTTTTTCAGGCGCTCAAAATGATAGGGATGATTTTTAAGGTATCGCATAGAAAAATGGTTGGTAAAAGAATCAGAAATATTTTTTCAACGGTAGCAGCCAAAGCTATTTTGGCTGTTTTTCTGTTATTTTGTAGCAATGCAACTATATACGCAGCTGATTTAAATAGTGGCTATCTGGCTTTAAGGCAGGGCGATTATGACTTGGCAGCCCAAATATTTAAAGAGTTGGCCGATGCTGGGGATGCACAGGCACAACATGAATTGGGTTATCTCTATTCTCTTGGCTTAGGTGTACCGAAAGATTGGAAAAGAGCCACTGCCCTTTATACGCAAGCAGCTCGGGCAGGATATAGCCCAGCCCAAGCTGCTTTGGCCTATAGCTATAGCTTTGGCTTAGGTGTTCCTCTTGATAGGCAAAATGCAGAATATTGGAATGAGCAAGCCGCCGCCGCTGGCAATTTTATGGCTATCAACAACCTGGCTTTTGTTTGGGCGGATTCTGATAGAAATCTCGAAAAAGCTTTGCGAATGATCTCCATGGTATTGGAGGAGGAGCCTAATGAGGCTGCTTATCTTGATACTTATGGGTGGGTTTTATATAAAATGGGGCGTTATCAAGAGGCCATTTCCCCTGTTTGTCAAGCTGCCCTAAATGAACCCGGCAGCCCAGAAATCCGCCTTCATTTGGGTGATATTTATTGGCGAAATGGACTGAAAGAGAAGGCAGCCGTTGAATGGCAAAATGCTTTTGAATTGACAAAAACCGGCCAGTTTCTAAGTGAATCCGGGCAACATTTTGTTGGCGCACTCAAACTTGAAGAATGGAATGCCTTAATTACAAAAAGACTAAAAGAAGGTTTAGAGGGACCAAGTGGTAGTCCAGATGAACTACCGCAGGACTTCTTAAAAAGCAATTGTTTGCGCCCAATTTCTTAAAGAACGGTTTATAAGGTTATAAACATTGAATGCTGGTAAGGCGATAAGCTAATACCTAAATTGGGGATAGCAAGATTATTAAAGGCCAGCAAATGCTGGCCTTTTTTTTGGGTGGGGTGGGGTTAATAGAAGGGTTTCCGCAACAGTTAGGGATTTCAAAATCATTCGGGATATTTAATCGGCATTACTAAACGCTTGAATGCCAGTCTGGGCGCGACCCAAAATCAAAGCATGGATATCATGTGTCCCTTCATAGGTATTAACCGCTTCTAAATTGAGCATATGGCGGATGACATGGTATTCATCGGCAATGCCGTTACCGCCGTGCATATCCCGGGCAACCCGGCTGATGTCTAAAGCTTTGCCACAGGAATTGCGTTTGATTAGGGAAATCATTTCAGGGGTTGCCTTGCCTTCATCTTTTAAACGGCCTACTCTTAGGCAAGCTTGTAAACCCAGGGTAATTTCTGTTTGCATATTGGCTAACTTTAATTGGATCAGCTGATTGGCCGCTAATGGTCGCCCAAACTGCTTGCGGTCTAAAGTATATTGCCTGGCCGCATGCCAGCATGCTTCTGCTGCTCCCAATGCTCCCCAACCAATGCCGAAGCGGGCATTGTTTAGACAGCTAAAGGGTCCTTTTAAACCCGTCACCAAGGGTAAAAGATGCTCTTTCCCTATCTTCACCCGATCCATCACAATTTGGCCGGTGATCGAACAGCGTAAAGACATCTTCCCTTCGATTTTAGGAGCGGACAATCCTTTCATGCCTTTTTCTAAAATAAAGCCACGAATTAAGCCTTGAGGATCTTTAGCCCACACAATAAAAACGTCGGCAATTGGGGAATTGGTAATCCAAGTTTTGCTTCCCGTTAAAATATATCCGTCGCCTGATTTTTCTGCTTTCGCGACCATACTTCCAGGGTCAGATCCATGATCAGGTTCGGTCAATCCAAAACAGCCAACTTTTTCACCTGTAGCTAGGGTTGGCAAATATTTTTGTTTTTGTTCTTCGCTGCCAAAAGCATCAATCGGGTACATGACCAAACTGGATTGTACGCTCATGGCAGAACGGTATCCTGAATCAACCCGCTCAATTTCCCTGGCAATCAAACCATAACTGACATAATTCGTGCCAGCGCAACCATATCCCTCAATCGTTGATCCCAAAAGGCCCAAAGATCCTAGTTCGCGCATAATGGCGGGGTCAAATTTCTCGTGCCGGAAACTATCTAAAACCCTGGGCATCAAATGCCCTTGGGCATATTGCCTAGCCGTATCCCGGATGAGTTTTTCATCTTCCGCCAATTGTTCTTCTAAAAGCAGGGGATCTTCCCAATTAAAACTGGCAGCTGCTGGTTGTTTTTGCATGTGATACTCCCCGCGTAAAAATGACTATGTGTAAGGTTTAAAATTATTCTTAAAGAAATATAGGAAAATGGTTCCAATTATGAAATTATCGGACAAAGGTCTTAATCTTATCGCGCAATAAAGGGATAATTCTTGTTATATCCCCATCTGCTTCAATAGCAATAGAAATATGGGCTGATTCAGCTATCGGGGTAACAAATTGAAAAAAATTACCGTATCTTACCAAAACATATTCGAAGCCACCACAATCCAATGCTCCTCGCTGAGTGAGGATCTTCATGAGGGTAGGATTTACAAAAAGCTCTTCGTACAAATCAGAAATGCTGCCCGATGGTTGCAGCAGGTCTTGGCGTTGATGGGACAGCACTTTTATACCATCACATACGGCAACATAGCGGATCTCCAGCCCTACGGCCAATATTTGGTGGATCAGTGCTTCTGTTTTTTTTGGATCAATCTGTTGGGTTTTCTTAATCATCAGCCAAAAATATCCCCTTTGCGATTAAAACGTCTATCAACATTCAATTTCTCCTTCCCGCAAAAATAGCCTTGCCATATTTATTGTGTTCGTAATAGGTTAAAATAATTAATTTTAAAAATAAAGAAATTGCAGCAAAAGTAATATCAAAATAATAAAAACCAATACATGAAATGACTTATAAGATTTGGCGGCTTTGCATATATGCAAGAAATGGCAAGAAGTAATGGGATATTTTATCGAACAATTGATTAATGGCCTTAGCCTTGGCTCGGTATATGGACTAATTGCAATCGGTTATACCATGGTTTACGGCATTATTGGCATGGTTAATTTTGCCCATGGCGAAGTTTTTATGATTGGGGCTTTCCATGCCCTTATCACCTATTTACTGTTACAAACATTGGGTGTTGCGATACTGCCTGTGGCTATTATTATTGTTTTGGTGGTTTCCGTTACATTGACCGCAACTTACGGCTGGGCGATTGAAAGGATTGCTTATCGCCCGTTGCGCGGCTCCTTTCGCCTGGCACCTTTGATTTCCGCGATCGGCATGTCAGTTTTTTTACAAAATTATGTTCAATTATTGCAAGGGGCTAGGCCAAAATCCATCCCGCCCGTCATCCAAGGCAGTTTGCATTTGTTTGAAGGGGAGGATTTTTCTATTTCCATCAGTTATTTAAGGCTGTTTATTATTATCGCCACCGTGATCTTGATGATTTTTTTCACGTTGTTGATTACCAAGACTTCCCTTGGCCGTTCCCAACGGGCCTGTGAACAAGATATGAAGATGGCGGCGTTACTCGGTGTTAATGTCGACCGCGTTATCTCCATCACTTTTATTATTGGCGCATCTTTAGCGGCCATAGCCGGGTTGATGTTCATGTTTTTTTATGGCGTGGTTGACTTTTATATGGGATTCATTGCTGGCGTCAAAGCCTTTAGCGCGGCAGTCTTGGGCGGTATCGGCTCCCTGCCGGGGGCTATGCTGGGCGGCTTGTTGTTAGGGGTCATTGAGTCTTTGTTTTCGGGATATTTTTCCGTTGAATATAAAGATTTGGCAGCTTTTAGTGTGTTGGTACTGGTATTGATTTTCCGGCCCACTGGGTTACTGGGCAGGCCTGAGGTTGAGAAGGTGTAACATGGATACAACGCTTCCAAAGCCATCTTCCCCATCCCCTATTGCCAAAATTTTGGGTGATTCAGCTATCATGTCATTGGTAGGGGGAATACTCGGATTTTTACTAATAGGGTTTAAAACGGAGGCGCGGGGGATCAACCTTGAACTAGATTGGCGTTTATCCCAAGTTTTAGCGCTGGTGGTTTTTGTGTTTGTTGGCCGTCTTTGTCTGGGCCTGCGGCAATTTCATTATCGCTTGCCAGCTATCTTCTTGGCTGGGGTAGTCAGCGTTTATTTTGTCATGGGCCTTTTACTAAGGGAGATGTATGGCTTTTCCGACCTACCATTACCCTATATTGATAATAAATTGAATTGGATGACAGCGGCCATTTATATGGGATTAGTTATTTATTTGGCTGCAACGTATAACTCGAAAAAGTCGGCACGGGAGAAGAAAATTGTTCTGCCTACTTCTCCCCCCAAGATTTATTTATCACCCATTTTCCGCTGGATGATAGCTATCGCTGTTCTTTTTATCCTGATTTCTCTGCCTTTTTTGTCGGTTATTGACCGACGTTACCTTAATATTCTAACCCAAGTTCTCTTATATGTGGTGTTAGCTTGGGGTTTGAATATTGTCGTTGGGTTGGCAGGGTTATTGGATTTGGGGTATGTCGCTTTTTATGCGGTGGGTGCCTATAGTTATGCCCTTTTATCGCAATATTACGGCTTTAGTTTCTGGCTTTGCCTGCCATTGGCGGGGCTACTAGCGGGCGGTTTTGGGGTGATGTTAGGGTTTCCTGTTTTGCGGTTGCGGGGAGATTATTTAGCAATTGTCACGTTAGGTTTTGGTGAGATTATCCGTATGATTCTTGTAAATTGGTATCAATTTACAGGGGGGCCGAACGGACTTAATCAAATCCCCAAACCATCATTGCTCGGTTATGTTTTTGAAGAACCGAACGGCCAAGGAAACACCGTATCTGAATGGTTGGGGCTATCTTACAGCAGTGAGCATTTTTACATATTTATGTATTTATTGATTTTAGGTATTGCTATGTTCGTGTTGTGGTTTGTCAAAAAATTGCGCCGGCTTCCGATCGGCCGGGCATGGGAAGCCTTGCGGGAGGATGAAATTGCCTGTCGGGCGCTAGGGTTAAATCCTACCAATGTAAAATTGGCAGCCTTTGCCACCGGTGCAATGATTGCGGGTGTCGCGGGGTGTTTTTTTGCCGCTTACCAAGGTTTTATTAGCCCTGAAAGTTTTACTTTTATGGAATCTGTTACTATTTTGGCAATTGTAGTATTAGGGGGGATGGGCAATCAATTGGGGATCGTCTTGGCAACCGTTATTTTAATTTTTATGCTTGAATTTCGTGATTTGGAACAGTTCCGCATGCTGGCATTGGGCGGATTGGAAGTTTTTATTATGATTTGGCGCCCCCGCGGGCTTATTTCCCGGCGGTATCCGACGATTTTTCGTCGTTTTGCCAGCCCTCCTTTTTCGTTGAATGCCAGATGATGAATACAAAAACACCCATCCTGGATGTTGAACATTTAACGATGCGGTTTGGCGGGTTGACCGCCATCGACGATGTTTCCTTAACTGCTGTTAAGGGGGAGATCACTGCCATTATTGGGCCTAATGGAGCGGGGAAAACCACCCTTTTTAATTGCCTAACCGGTTTTTATAAACCGACAATTGGTCGATTAAGCTTACATCAACCAGCAAAAACCTTTCTTTTGGAGCGGATGGAAGGTTTTAAAATTGCGCGAATAGCTAAGGTCATCCGTACCTTTCAAAATATTCGCCTATTCCCAGCGATGACCTTACTTGAAAATATGATGGTTTCGCAACATACAGCTTTAATGAAAGCTTCCGGCTTTAGTTTATTGGCGCTTCTATCCAGTTCGAATGCGTTGAAAGACAAAAATGGTTTTTATCAAAAATGGCAAGATTTTCTTAAACTTTCCTTCTATGTTAACAAAGAATGTCAGGCAATTGATAAATGTTGTTTTTGGTTAAATCAGGTTGGATTGCTTGAAAGGGCAGATGAGCCAGCTTCTTCCTTGCCGTATGGTGCGCAGCGGCGTTTGGAAATTGCCCGTGCCATGTGCGCGGATCCAACCTTGTTATGTTTGGATGAACCGGCAGCCGGACTGAATCCTAAAGAATCCGCTGAATTAAATAATTTGTTGCTTGAAATTAAGAATAATCATGCGACCAGTATTTTGTTGATAGAACATGATATGAGTGTGGTGATGAAAATTTCTGATCACCTGGTCGTTTTGAACTATGGAAAAAAAATTGCTGAAGGAACGCCTGAAGATATTCAAAAAAATCCCACCGTTATTGAAGCTTACCTTGGACATACTTTAAATGATCAATGACCTTAATGTAATAATTGATGAAAATGACTGAAACCAGCAACCCGGAACCACAAAATATTTTAGAATTAAAAGCTGTCCATAGTTTTTATGGCCATGTGGAAGCATTGCGTGGGGTCAATTTGCAGGTCAAGGCAGGGGAAATAGTGTCGCTGATTGGGGCAAATGGGGCTGGAAAAACAACCTTGTTAATGACTATTTGTGGAAAACCCAAACCCCAACAGGGAGACGTTTTATTTCTTAATCGATCGATCGTTTCTTTGCCGACCCACCAGATTATGCGCTTAGGTATTGCCCATTGTCCGGAAGGACGCCATATCTTCCCAAAAATGACGGTGATGGAAAACTTACAAATGGGGGTGACAAATATCTCCAAAGATTTTTTTGAAAAAGATTTACAAAAGATTTTTGACCTGTTCCCTATTTTATACAATCGCCGCCGCCAGCGCGGGGGGACTTTATCGGGTGGGGAACAGCAAATGTTGGCGATCGCCCGTGCTATCATGAGCCGTCCGAAATTGTTGTTATTGGATGAACCTTCTTTAGGGTTAGCCCCGATTATTGTGCAAAAGATTTTTGAGATTATTCGTCAACTGAATCAGGAATTTAAAATGACCATTTTGTTGGTCGAACAAAATGCCTATCATGCTTTGAAATTGGCGCATCGGGGCTATGTATTGGCGAATGGGCAAATTGTTATTCAAGGAACGGGTCAGGAATTATTGAATAATCCTGATATTAATAAAGCTTACCTCGGCGGCTAAAGCTATAAAAATACAAGGACCAAGTAGAAATATGGAAGAGCTTCTCATAAAATTTGATTTGGCATTGCCAGAATTTTTAGGGGTTACTGTTTTTCTGTTTGGTTTTGCCGCTTATGCGACCGGCCAAGCGGTGGCAGGTAAATGGCAGCCTTGGTGGTATTGTATAGGATATTCCGCCTTGCTCGGATTATTTGATCGTTTTATGCACTATGCTCTCTTTGCAGGGGTGTTGGATAGTTATGCCGCCTATATAGTAGATACGCTGGTTATTTTTCTGATATCTTTAGGGTCTTACCGGCTGACCAAGGTATATAAGATGATCCATCAATACCCTTGGTTATATCAACGTACTTTTATATTTTTCTGGCAAAACAAAGCAAATTGATTGGTCGGCGTTTTAAATAAAATATAATAAAGTTACAATATAAATCGAATTATTGCATTGATTACCTTATAATGAGGGCTAATACTAATAATATTATTATCGGAATCATTTAAATCTGGAGAAAAAAATGGCTAAAAACTTATTTTCGGTTGCTCTGGCAGCGTCTATGATTTTAGTGGGCATGGCCCGCATTTCAGCTGCCCAATCCCAAGAAGAAGTATTGATTGGCTTTGCCGGTCCAATTACCGGCCCTGTCGCGGCACTGGGCGAACAAATGGTCAAAGGGGTTGAGATGGCGGTTGCGGACATTAATGCCCGGGGTGGGGTATTGGGTAAAAAGTTGCGGCTGGTGATTGGCGATGACGTTTGTGATCCTAAACAAGCGGTTGCGGTTGCCAATGACATGGTGAAGAGGAAAGTTGCTTTGGTTGTGGGGCATGCTTGTTCCTCATCTTCTATTCCGGCATCAGCTGTGTATGCTGCGGAGGGGATTTTGCAAATTACCCCAGCTTCAACCAATATTGCCTTAACAGATGATGCCGCTAAAAAAGGCTGGACAACGGTGATGCGGACTTGTGGTCGTGATGACAAGCAGGGAGATTTTGCGGGGCGCTGGTTGGCGCAAACCTATCCAGGTAAGAACGTCGCGATCTTGCATGATAAATCAACCTACGGCAAAGGATTGGCGGATGAAACCAAAAAAAACATGAATGCCAGCGGTCTACGCGAGAAAATGTTTGAAGCTTACAATGCCAATGAACGTGATTTTTCTGCTCTAATTAGCAAAATGAAAAGGGACAAGATCGAAATAGTCTATGTGGGTGGCTATCACAATGATATCGGTTTGTTGGCACGCCAGGCCACTGAACAAGGATTAAAGATAATGATTGTGGGTGGCGATGCCCTGAACAGTTCAGATTTTTGGGCGATCAGCGGGGCTGCGGGCGAGGGGACACGTTTTAGTGATTCTTCCTCTGCCTTAAACTTACCAGCGGCGAAACCAATTGTCGAAAAGTTCCGCAGCCAAGGCTATGAACCGGAAGGCTATACCTTGTCCAGTTATGCAGCTATTCAAGCCTGGGCGGCGGGTGTTGTGAAGGCCAATAGTTTTGATGGTAAGAAAGTGGCTGCTGCCTTGCGTGGGATGAATGTCGAGACGGTCATTGGTACCTTAAATTGGGATCAGAAAGGTGATTTGAAGAATCCTGTTTATGCTTGGTTCGTATGGAGTAAGGGAAAATTCGCCCAGGAAGTAAAAAAATAGTGGCTAAAATTAGGAAGAGTTATAGAGTAGAAAAACGGATTGTATTTTTAGGTTTATTTAGGGAGAGAGAAAAGTGAAAAACAAATTATTAAAAAGTTTAGCGTTTGCTGCAACTATGATGTCAGTTTCCTATCCAATAACTGGGCAATCCCAGGAAGAAATACTTATCGGGGTAGCAGGGCCTATGACGGGATCTATTGCGGCATTTGGGGAGCAATTACGGTATGGGGCTGAACAAGCCGTTGCAGATATCAACGCCCGGGGTGGGATATTGGGTAAAAAGTTGCGGCTGGTGATTGGCGATGACGTTTGTGATCCCAAGCAAGCGGTTGCGGTTGCCAATGATATGGTAAAGAGGAAAGTTGTATTTGTGGCTGGGCATTTTTGTTCTTCCTCCTCCATTCCGGCATCGGCTGTGTATGCTGCGGAGGGGATTTTGCAAATTACCCCGGCTTCAACCAATATTTTGTTAACGGATGATGCCGCCAAAAAAGGTTGGACAACGGTGATGCGGACTTGTGGGCGTGATGATAAGCAGGGAGATTTTGCGGGGCGTTGGTTGGCGCAAACCTATCCGGGCAAGAATGTGGCGATTTTGCATGATAAATCAGCCTATGGTAAAGGATTGGCGGATGAAACCAAGAAGAACATGAACGCCGCTGGTCTACGTGAAAAAATGTTTGAAGCTTACAATGCTAATGAACGTGATTTTTCTGCCCTAATTAGCAAAATGAAAAGGGATAAGATCGAAATAGTCTATGTGGGCGGCTATCACAATGATATCGGTTTGTTGGCACGCCAGGCCACTGAACAAGGACTAAAGATAATGATTGTGGGTGGAGATGCCCTGAACAGTTCAGATTTTTGGGCGATCAGCGGGGCTGCGGGCGAGGGGACACGTTTTAGTGATTCTTCCTCTGCCTTAAACTTACCAGCGGCGAAACCAATTGTCGAAAAGTTCCGCAGCCAAGGCTATGAACCGGAAGGCTATACTCTGTCCAGTTATGCAGCTATTCAAGCCTGGGCGGCGGGTGTTGTGAAGGCCAATAGTTTTGATGGTAAGAAAGTGGCTGCTGCCTTGCGTGGGATGAATGTCGAAACGGTCATTGGCACCTTAAATTGGGATCAGAAAGGTGATTTGAAGAATCCTGTTTATGCTTGGTTCGTATGGAGTAAGGGAAAATTCGCCCAGGAAGTAAAAAAATAAGGGGCTGAGTTTTTTAAGATCAAAAGGAAAGGCCGGTATTCTTTACCGGCTTTTTCTTTTGGCTAACAATTATCGTGAATTTTTTATGTGCTTGAAAAAGATATAGAAAAAAATATAATCTGACGAGCTGAATAAATAATTTGCAAAAAAACACCCAACAACCATACTCAAAATATAAAATTATAGCCGATCAATTTGGTACGGAACATCCATTTTATAGGATTTTCAACCTGTAAATTTTTTCTATTATAGGGCGAGAAGAAGCCAATGAACAGCCTATCCCCCACAAGTTTACCCGCACTTGATTTAAAAGCTACATTTTCTCATGTCTTCTGTGCTGCTGATCATGCGGGTTTTCAATTGAAGAAACAACTGGTCGGATGGCTGCACTCTATCAATTATCCGGCCACGGATTTGGGGGTTTTTGATGAAGTTTCGGTTGATTATCCCGATCTGACCCATCTGGTATGCCAAAAACTTCAAGAAGACGTAAAGGCGGCAGGCTTACTTGTTTGCGGCTCAGGAATCGGGATGTCCATGGCTGCTAACAGATTCAGGCATATCCGGGCTGCGTTATGCCATGAACCGTTGTCGGCGCATTTATCAAGGGCCCACAATAACGCCAATGTATTATGTTTGGGCGGGCGGTTGATTGGCGAAGAAATGGGCAAAGAATGTGTCGTGAAGTTTTTGCAAACTGCCTTTTTAGGTGGCAGGCATCAACGCCGGATACAAAAATTAGGATAAAAGAAAGTTGATTTTATCCCCTTATCTCTTCTTTTTTTATTATTTTCTGATAGCTTTTTAAACAGGTGACTTTTATGAAAAAACTTTCTCAAGCGGCCTTAAGTAAAACTGACTTAAGTAAAACTGACCCCAAAATCTTCAAAATAATTGGGGCAGAAAAACGGCGCCAACAAAACCAGATTGAATTGATTGCCTCTGAAAACATCGTCTCCCAAGCTGTGCTAACGGCCCAAGGTTCCGTATTAACCAATAAATATGCGGAGGGTTATCCCGGCAAAAGATATTATGGGGGATGCAGATTTGTTGATGAGGTAGAAACGGAAGCGATGGAACGGGCCCAAAAACTTTTTGATTGTGGCTATGTCAATGTCCAGCCCCATTCCGGTGCACAAGCCAATCAGGCAGTTTTCCTGGCGTTACTCAACCCAGGTGATTGTATTATGGGCATGTCTTTAAATGCGGGTGGACATTTAACCCATGGCGCTGCCCCCAATCTTTCAGGCAAATGGTTTAAATCGGTGGGGTATCCCGTACATCCAGATGATGACATGATTGATTTTGCGGCTTTAGAAAGTTTAGCCCTGCAACATCGCCCTAAATTAATTATTGCTGGCGGCTCAGCCTATCCCCGAATTATTGATTTTCAAAGGATACGGAGGGTTGCTGATCAGGTGGGTGCTTATTTAATGGTGGATATGGCCCATTTTGCAGGGTTAGTGGCCGCCGGATATTATTCAAATCCGTTCGCGCATGCCCATGTTATCACGACTACCACCCATAAAACCCTTCGCGGGCCAAGGGGAGGGATGATTTTAACCAATGACGAAGACTTATCCAAAAGAATCAACAGCGCGGTTTTCCCCGGTCTTCAGGGTGGGCCCTTAATGCATGTGATTGCAGCCAAGGCGGTAGCGTTGGGCGAAGCGTTGCAACCATCTTTTAAGAAATATATCAAAGGGGTGGTAGAAAATATCCAAGTTCTTGCGAAGCAATTGCAAAATTTAGGCTGGCGTTTGGTTTCAGGGGGTACTGATACCCACCTTATTTTACTTGATTTAAGGTCCAAAAAATTAACCGGTAAAGTTGCTGAAGAATCTTTGGAGCGTGCTGGTATCACATGCAATAAAAATAGCATCCCTTTTGACCCGCAAAAACCGACCATCACTTCGGGTATCCGGTTGGGGTCGCCTGCCGTTACCACCCGCGGGTTTGGTGTCAAAGAATTTGCCCAAATTGCCGAGTGGATTGATTACGTCTTAAACGCAGCGAGGAAAGATCAAGAAATAGAAAAAGCCGAAAAAAAAGTTTTAAGACAGGTGCGAAAACTGTGCCAGCGGTTTCCTATTTATTCCGATGACAATCAAGAATAAACCCCCTATATTACTTCTCGCTTATGGTATTTTATGAAGGGGTTAGTTGCTCTTCAATTTTTTTTAAAGAGTTGTTTTCATGCGATGCCCTTTTTGCAGCACGGATGACACCCAAGTTAAAGATTCCAGGCCAACGGATGATTTTGCAGCCATTCGCAGGCGGCGGCAATGCGTTTCCTGTGGGGCGCGATTTACAACTTTTGAACGCATTCAATTGCGAGAACTGACTATTGTGAAACAAAATGGTCGTCGTCAACCTTTCGATCGGGATAAATTATCACGCTCGATGCAAATTGCTTTGCGCAAAAGGCCGATTGATTCCGGACGATTGGAAAGGGTTATCAACGGTATTGTCCGACAATTAGAAAGTTTGGGCGATACGGAAATTACCAGCCAGACCATTGGCACGATGGTAATGGATGCCCTGTATAATTTAGATCCAGTCGCTTATGTCCGTTATGCCTCTGTTTACAGGAACTTTAGGGAGGCAAAAGACTTTGAAAATTTTATTGAAAATTTGGCAGTGGCGGAACCGAATAAACAAGAAGAACCTTGATTAATGCCTATTGTTCCTGAGCAACCTCAAGACCAACTATTTATGAATCAGGCGTTGCGTTATGCCGGGCTTGGCTTAGGTGAGACTTGGCCCAACCCTTCGGTTGGATGTCTTATTATAGACGCCCAGTCAACCCTATATATTTCACGCACCGCTCATACAGGTAGGCCCCATGCAGAGGAGAGAGCGCTTTTAAAGGCAGGCTCCAGGGCATTTGGGGCAACTTTATATGTGACTTTGGAGCCCTGTGCCCATACTAGCCAGCGCCTATCTTGTGTAGATGCAATTATTCAGGCGGGGGTAAAAAGGGTGGTGATCGCTACAATTGATCCCGATCCGCGCACCAATGGCCGGGGAATTGAAAAGTTTTTGCAAGCTGGGTTGTCGGTGACCACCCCTTGTTTAGAAGACGTTGCGAAAAAATACCAAGCTGGTTTTTTATCTATCCAAAAAAGGCAACGTCCATGGATAACCTTAAAAATGGCCGCTTCCTTAGATGGAAAGATTGCGGATGATACTGGAAATGGCCGGTGGATTACCAATGAGCGTTCGAGAAAACGTTCGCATGTACTGCGTGCTTTTCATGATGCCATCCTGGTTGGTATAGGAACGGTATTGAAAGATGATCCTTTATTGAATTGCCGCTTGAAAAGATTTGGACATAGGCGGGCGTTGCGCATTGTTTTGGATAGCCATTTGCGTATTCCGCTTGACAGTCAATTGGTTCAAACGGCCAGCCAATATCCTACGTGGATTATTTGTTTATCCGGGCAAAATCCTTTGAAATTCCAACAATTGACGGAAAAAAGGGTGGTTGTTTGGCCGCATGCGGATTTATCGATCCCCCATCTGGTTCGATTTCTGGCAGAACGGGGGTTAACGAGGGTTTTAGTGGAAGGAGGAGGAACATTAAACGCTGCTTTTTTGAAGGAAAAAATGGTAGATCAACTGATTATTTTCCGTGCTCCTATATTTTTAGGGGAACAAGGAATCAGCATGACCAAAACCCTATCTCCTGTTTCCATCCACCACCCCTACCGATTTCAACGCTTGAGAATCAAAGATTTATCAGGCGATATCTTTGAACAATACCAAATGATTTCAGCGCCTGATCTTGATAAGGTGGTTGATTGATTGAAGGCCAATCCCTATAACAAGATTGTATGATTTTATAAGGTATATTTAATCCAGATTTAAATGCAGGTCAGGGTATTATGTTCACGGGGATCATTACGGATAAAGGTACTGTTCGTAAAATTGAAAATAAAGGGTTACTAAGGATAGATATCCAAACTTCCTATCCCACGTCAGAAATTGTTTTTGGCAGTTCTATCGCTTGCGATGGCGTGTGTCTTTCAGTGGTTGCTATGCAAGGCCATCACTTTACGGTGGAAGTTTCCGTGGAAACACAAAAATGTACCAATATTTCCACCTGGAAAGTGGGAACCGTGATTAATTTGGAACGGTCATTGAAAGTGGGCGATGAAATGGGGGGGCATTTTGTCAGTGGGCATGTGGATGCGGTTACAACCATCCAAGATGTGTTAACTGAGGCAGGCAGTTTACAATTATTCGTCCGTATCCCGCCCTCTTTGCGTGGTTTTATTGCCCCGAAGGGGTCCATTACGATTAATGGCGTGTCGTTAACGGTAAACCATGTTTCAGAAGGTGTTTTTCAAGTTAACCTTATTCCCATTACGCAGCAAAAAACCAATCTGGGATTATTAAGAATTGGTTCGCTTGTTAACATCGAAATTGATATGTTGGCGCGCTATCTTGCCACCTATCTCAAGGAGCATGGCCGATGAACGATTTTCATGAAGATTTTTCTCCCCCCCCCCAAAAAAGGAAAAAGGGGAAAGAAAGGGGGGGGGTTTTTTTTTGCCATATTCAGCGCGATGAACGATTTTCATGAAGTTATTTCCTCTATTCCCGAATTAATTGAGGATGCCCGAAAAGGAAAAATGTTCGTATTGGTGGATGATGAAGACCGGGAAAATGAAGGTGATCTCGTTATCCCTGCCCAGATGGTAACTCCGGTATCGATTAATTTTATGGCCCGTTACGGAAGGGGGCTTATTTGTTTGGCGTTAAACCGGGAAAGGGTTGAGCAATTACGCCTTCCCTTAATGTCAGCTAATAATCAAACTCGCCATCAAACCGCATTTACGGTTTCCATTGAGGCGAAAGAGGGGATATCCACCGGCATATCAGCAGCCGATCGCGCCAAGACAGTGGCGGTGGCTATTGATCCTGCAAAAGATTCCCGCGACATTGTAACCCCTGGCCATATTTTCCCATTAGTTGCACGGGATGGCGGGGTGCTCGTGCGGGCAGGGCATACGGAGGCTGCAGTCGATATTGCAAAATTAGCAGGCTTAAATCCCGCGGGTGTTATTTGCGAAATTCTTAATGAAGACGGCACCATGGCCCGTCGCGATGATTTGGTCAGGTTTGCCCAATATCATCATTTAAAAATTGGTACCATTGCCGATCTTATCGCCTATCGCCGACGTTCTGAAAAAGTGGTGGAACGTAAAATGCAGACTATTTTACACAGTTCTCATGGCGGGGAATTTCAAATGTTTGTCTATATCAACCGCTTTGCTTATGCCGAACATATTGCCTTGGTAAAAGGGGATATCCGGCAGCCAGGTCCGGTTTTGGTGCGCATGCACGCCCTAAATATCCTGGAAGATGTTCTAGGCGATCAGAGATTCGCCAAAAACAGCCCATTGCAGCTGGCTATGCAGGAAATTTCTAAGGAAGGAAAAGGGATATTGGTTTTGATCCGTGAGCCTTCACCAACCAGTTTAAGCGATCGTATCCTAAGGCGAGAACAAGAAGAAGTGAAAGATACGAACGAATTAAGGGATTACGGTGTTGGAGCACAAATTTTAAGCGATTTAGGTGTTAAAGAGATTGTCTTGCTTAGCAATCACATTCGCAATATTGTCGGGATTGAAGGGCATGGGTTAAAGATTATGGGTCAACGGCCTTTATATCCTTTATAATTTTTTTAGAGAAAGGGCTTGCTATGGTAGCCAGTATGTCAAACGATCGGAAAAAACCAGCGATCCCGATTCTTTTATCATCGCCTGCACATGTTTTGATTGTAATTGCAAAATTCTATCATGATATCTCAGAAGAATTGCTGCAAGGGGCGTTGGCGTGCTTAAAACAAAACAAAGCTTCTTATGACTTGTTGGAGGTGCCGGGTGCTTTTGAAATTCCTGCTGCAATCCATATGGCATTGGCTGCCAGCGATTATAGGAGTAATCAATTAAAACAAAAAATTGAGGGATCGATTGCGTTGGGATGTGTGATTCGCGGTGAAACCAGCCATTATGATTATGTGTGTGGCGAAAGTGCCAGGGGATTGCAGCAGGTTGCTTGCCAACAATTACACCCCGTAGGAAATGGGATTTTGACGGTTGAAAATAAGAATCAAGCCTGGGACCGTGCCAAAAGGAATAAGCAAAATAAAGGCGGGGAAGCAGCAGCTGCTTGTTTGTCCATGATTATGACTAAACGCCGTCTCTTTCAGGATAAAAAATAATGTCGGTTGTCTCCAAAAAATACCACCCCATGCAACGCCATTTGACCAGGTTAGCTGCGGTTCAGGCCTTATATCAGCAAGAAATAACGCACGAATCGATCAAGCACATTATCAGTCAATACCGCCAACATGATTTGGTGCATTGGTCGGATTTGTTAAATAATGTCAAGTTAGATTGGCCTTTTTTCGATCTATTGGTAACGGGAGTGGCAGATAATCAAGAAAAAATAGATCAATTATTGCGTAATAATCTGGAGAAAGAGTGGCCGATTGATCGTTTGGAAACTGTTTTGCGGGTTATTTTACGTGCCGCAACCTTTGAATTTAGTAATTTTTCTGATATCCCAATTAAGGTAATTATTACGGAATATGTGAACATTACGGGTTGTTTTTATGAAAGTAAAGAAATCGGCTTTATCAATAAAATTCTGGATTTGATTTCTTCTCAAATTAGACCTACTAGCCCCCATGACCAGCCAGAAAAAACCAGCCTCTAATTTGCCGGGCGAATTTGAAGTTATCCGCAGGTATTTCTTACCTTTAGCGGCCGCGTATCCGGCAAGCTTACGCTTGCAAGATGATGCGGCGTTGCTTTCCCTGGATCAGGCTGCCCGCTTAGTAATAACGGCTGATGCTGTGGTTGCGGGCGTTCATTTTTTTGCGGATGACCGGCCTGATTGCATTGCCCGCAAGGCTTTACGCGTCAATATTTCTGATTTGGCGGCAAAAGGGGCGGAACCTATTGGTTATTTGATGACGATTTCTTTGCCCTCTAATATTTCGGAGGCATGGATTAGCAGTTTTGCAAAAGGGTTGTTCCAAGATCAGCAGGAATTTGGCATTGGCTTGCTGGGTGGCGATACCGTTTCGACCCCCGGGCCTCTAACCATTTGCATTACCGCCATTGGCCAATTGTCGAAATCAGCCATACAAATGCCGCAACGACAGCATGCCAAACCGGGTGATTTATTGCTGATGACGGGTACATTGGGTGATGCGGCGTTGGGGCTAAAACTATTGCAAAAAACTTTAACAGTCGAATCGGAAGATTTTTATCAATTTTTAACACAGCGATATTGGGTCCCGCAGCCGCGCTTAAGCTTGGGAATAAAATTAGTTCAAAATAACCTGGTCCACGCGATGATGGACATATCCGATGGCTTGCTCGGCGATTTGCAGCATATTTGCCAGGCTTCCGGCGTGGGGGCCATCGTTAGAAGCAGTCTTATCCCATTTTCTCCAGCTACCAGTCTCTTATGCCAGCAAGAACCTGACCTCCTTGAAACTGTTTTAACGGGGGGAGATGATTACGAATTATTACTTTCCGTCCCAAAAGAAAAATTACCTCTTGTCAAAAAAATAGCCCAGCAAGAACAGGTTTTGTTGAATGTTATAGGGGAAATAACGGCAGGAAAGAATATTGAGGTGTTTGACCTGCTAAATAAAAATTATCCGATTGCGGTCAAAGGTTTCCAACATTTTTGAATATGAATATGTTGATTTGATAGGTTTTAAGGAATCATAAGCGCCTTGGTAACAAAGCCTTCAGCAAACCCTTCTTTCGCCCTATCATTAATTTCCAGCGCAATCCTGGGGCGCATGATAAGCGTGGTAAAATTTATAAACACCAGAAATTAAGGGAATATTTAGGCCTTTGCGGGGTTTTTTCTGCAAGGAAATATGCAACCCATGAAGATTCGTGCTTGACGGGAAGAAAACATGTTCATATTATGCAGCAACATTGTGAAACTAGCTGTAGGCGCGACCAGGCTTAGACGTGGTTTCTTCGTAAGATTGAGCTGAAAATTTCAAGGAAATTCTTGGCTTTCGGTCAGCCGCTCGAAGATTTTAGCTTCAGAGCGGTTATTGTTTGTTATTATAGTCTGTGATAGGAAATTTTTGAATGCCAACGATCAGTCAGCTTATTCGTAATCCTCGTCAGGAACGTAAAAGAAGAGAAAAAGCCCCTGCTTTGGGCGAATGCCCGCAGAAGCGAGGCGTTTGTACCCGTGTTTACACGACAACGCCAAAGAAGCCTAATTCCGCTTTGCGTAAGGTCGCGCGTGTGCGCTTGACGAACGGAAATGAAATTACCGGTTATATCCCAGGTGAAGGGCACAATTTGCAAGAACACTCTGTCGTGTTAGTGCGTGGCGGCCGTGTGCCTGATCTGCCGGGGGTGCGTTATCATATCATCCGTGGATCTTTGGATACACAGGGAGTTAAGGATCGCCGTCAAGGTCGCTCGAAATATGGTGCTAAGAAGCCTAAGTAGTTTATTGATAGTTTATTATTGAAACAAAGGAGTCTCTAATGTCGCGTCGCCACTCTGCTGAAAAGCGCGAAATTATTCCAGATGCAAAATACGGTGATGCCGTTTTAGCAAAATTTATGAATGTGCTAATGTATGAAGGCAAAAAATCGGTTGCAGAAAAAATCGTTTATGGGGCGTTTGATCAGATCAATCAAAAATCTGGGAATGATCCCTTGGAAGTTTTTAAGCAAGCTTTAGAAAATGTTTCTCCTCAAATTGAGGTGCGTTCAAGACGGGTTGGTGGCGCAACGTATCAGGTGCCGGTTGAAGTAAGGGCGCAGCGATCTCAAGCGTTGGCCATCCGCTGGATTATCTCTTCTGCCCGGGCACGCTCGGAAACAGAAATGACTAAAAGGTTAAGTGCTGAATTAATGGATGCCTCCGCTAATAAGGGAGCTGCCGTTAAAAAACGTGAAGATACGCATAAGATGGCAGAGGCAAACAAAGCGTTCTCTCATTATCGTTGGTAATAAATTGGATTTGATGCAATAAGATTGGGTATTTAGGATGTCACGAGTTACGCCGATTGAACATTATCGCAATATTGGAATTATGGCTCATATTGATGCCGGTAAGACCACTACGACCGAACGTATTCTTTATTATACGGGTAAATCCTATAAAATGGGTGAAGTCCATGAGGGTACGACGGTGATGGACTCGATGGAGCAGGAGCGTGAACGTGGTATTACGATTTCAGCGGCGGCCACCACTTGCTTTTGGCGCAAGCACCGCATTAATATCATTGATACTCCGGGTCACGTCGATTTCACGATCGAAGTTGAGCGGTCCTTGCGTGTCCTCGATGGAGCTGTGGCTGTTTTTGACAGTGTTTCAGGGGTTGAGCCGCAGTCAGAAACTGTTTGGCGGCAGGCAGATAAATATAAAGTGCCGCGGATTTGCTTTATTAATAAAATGGATCGAGTTGGGGCTGACTATCCCCGTTCTATCGAAATGATCAAGGATCGTTTGGGGGCAAAACCGCTGGTGCTGCAACTTCCGATTGGTGAAGAAAGCTCTTTCACCGGCGTGGTGGATTTGGTTTCCATGAAGGGAATCGTCTGGAAAGATGAGACCTTGGGGGCGGAATTCGTTGTTGGGGAAATCCCTGCCAATTTAAAGAAAAAAGCTCTCGAGGAAAGGGCTAAACTGATCGAAATGGCCGTGGAAGTCGATGATGCGGTTATGGAAGCTTATTTGGATGGGGTTGAGCCGGATGAGGTGAATTTACGCCGCTTAATCCGTAAGGGTACGATTAAAGGAAATTTTTTCCCAGTTATTTGCGGCAGTGCCTTTAAAAATAAGGGTGTGCAATTATTGCTGGATGCCGTGGTGGATTACTTACCCTCACCTAAGGATGTTGGTTCGGTAATTGGTCATAGTTTGGACGGGGCGAAAGAGATTGAGCGCCGGTGTAATGACGATGAGCCATTTTCAGGATTAGCCTTTAAGATTATGGCGGATAAACACCGTGTTCCCTTGACTTATGTCCGTATTTATTCGGGGATTCTCTCGACTAGTTCGACTGTCTTGAATACGGTAAAGGATAAAAAAGAGCGAATCGGGCGTATGTTATTGATGCATGCTGATGAGCCTGAGGAGATTAAAGAAGGCCGGGCAGGGGACATTGTGGCGTTAATAGGATTAAAAACAACCACAACCGGTGATACGTTATGTGATGTGACGAACCCAGTGCTGCTGGAACGTATGGAATTCCCCGAGCCCGTTATTGAAGTGGCGGTGGAGCCTAAAAGCAAGGCTGATCAGGAGAAGATGGGTGTTGCTTTAAACCGATTGGCACAGGAAGATCCGTCTTTCCGTGTCAGCGTTGATCAGGAAAGTGGCCAAACTGTTATTAAGGGGATGGGTGAATTACACTTAGAAATTATTATTGATCGGATGAAGCGCGAATACAGTGTCGAAGCCAATGTGGGTGCGCCACAAGTTGCGTACCGTGAAACGATTACCAAAATGATTGAGTATGATTATACACATAAGAAACAAACCGGTGGATCTGGGCAGTATGCGAAAGTCAAAATCCGTTTTGAGCCTCTCCCCGCTGGCAGTGGATTTGAGTTTGTGAATGCGGTAGTGGGTGGTGCGGTTCCTAAGGAGTATATACCGGGTGTTGAAAAAGGCTTGACGGCGGTAAAGGAAACAGGGGTGATTGCAGGGTTTCCGGTCATTGATTTTAAGGCAACCCTAATTGACGGCGGATATCATACCGTTGACTCTAATGCTTTAACTTTTGATATTGCCAGTCGCGCTTGTTTCCGTGAAGCTATGCCGAAGGCCGGTGCACGGTTGTTGGAGCCGATTATGCGAGTCGAGGTCGTGACTCCCGAGGACTACATGGGCGATATCATTGGTGAATTAAATAGTCGGCGCGGTCAAATTAACAATATGACTGCCCAAGGAAACGCTAAAGTTATTGCTGCCATGGTTCCATTGGCAAACATGTTTGGCTATGTCAATAGCTTGCGTTCAATGAGCCAGGGGCGTGCGCAATACACGATGCACTTTGATCATTATGAACAAGTGCCGCCAGCGGTTGCCGAGGAAGTTAAGGCTAAATACGCCTAAAAATTTAGTATGATGATTGTTTAGCAATAAGGAATAAAGAGATGGCGAAAGCGAGATTTGAGCGGACGAAGTTGCACTGTAACGTAGGGACGATAGGGCACGTTGATCATGGTAAGACGACGACGACTGCGGCGTTGACGAAGATCTCTGCGGAGGTATATGGGAAGACGAAGTATGTGGCGTATGATGAGGTAGCGAAGGCGTCTGAGTCGCAGGGGCGGAGGGATCCGACGAAGATATTGACGATTGCGACGTCGCATGTGGAATATGAGACGAAGGGGCGGCACTATGCGCATGTGGACTGTCCTGGGCATGCGGATTATGTGAAGAACATGATAACGGGTGCGGCGCAGATGGACGGGGGCGATATTGGTGGTATCAGCGGAAGACGGGCCGATGCCGCAGACACGTGAACATATATTATTGGCGCGGCAGGTGGGTGTGCCGGCGTTGGTGGTATTTTTGAACAAAGTGGACAAGGTGGATGATCCGGAGTTATTGGACTTGGTGGAATTGGAGATTAGGGATTTATTGACGCATTATAACTACCCTGGGGACAAGATACCGATTGTGCGAGGGTCTGCGTTGAGTGCGGTGAATGGGACTAATCCGCAGCTTGGGAAGGAAGCGATACTGAAGTTGATGGAAGCGATTGACACGTATATTCCGCAGCCTGTGCGTCCGAAGGACAAGGCATTTTTGATGCCGATTGAGGATGTGTTTTCGATCTCTGGGCGAGGGACGGTGGTGACAGGGCGAATTGAGCGGGGTGTTGTGAAGGTAGGGGAGGAAGTGGAGATTATCGGGTTGAAGGATACGGTTAAGACGACAGTGACGGGAGTTGAGATGTTCCGGAAGTTGTTGGACAGTGGAGAGGCAGGGGACAATGTGGGGGCGTTGTTACGCGGGACGAAGCGAGAGGATGTGGAGCGTGGGCAGGTATTGGCGAAGCCTGGGTCGATTACGCCGCACACGAAATTTAAGGCGGAGGCGTATATTTTAAAGAAAGAAGAGGGCGGGCGTCATACGCCGTTCTTTACGAATTACCGGCCGCAATTTTACTTTCGGACGACGGATGTGACGGGAGTGGTGCAGTTGCCTGCTGGTACGGAGATGGTGATGCCGGGTGATAATATAGCGGTGGATGTGCAGTTGATTGCGCCGATTGCCATGGATGAGGGGTTGCGTTTTGCTATCCGTGAGGGCGGCAAGACTGTTGGTGCCGGTGTCGTCACCAAAATCGTCGAATAATTAACTCTTGTAAGATGTAGAAAATGGAAAATCAAAATATACGTATTCGTTTAAAAGCTTTTGACCATCGTTTGTTGGATCAATCAACTAGCGAGATTGTAAATACTGCTAAAAGAACGGGTGCAAAAATTAGGGGTCCGATCCCCTTGCCAAATCAGATTGAAAGATATACAGTCCTGCGCTCACCACATGGTGATAAGAAAAGTCGTGAGCAATTTGAAATTCGGACTCATAAAAGGTTAATGGAGATTGTTGAGCCCACACCGCAAACGGTTGATGCTTTAATGAAACTAGATTTGGCCGCAGGCGTGGATGTGGAAATTAAGTTAAGAAACTAAGGCTAGGGGAAGTTGTTCAATTAAGTTGTTTTATTTGAATGATGGCTATTAAAAAAGTTAGTAAAATATAATTTTTTGATTTGGTGGTTTTATGCGTACTGGTTTAATTGCCCAAAAAGTGGGTATGACACAATATTTTCAGCAAGATGGGACGCCTGTTCCGGTAACGGTTTTGAAGATTGAATCTTGCCAGGTTGTCGCAGTGAAGACGCAAGAAAAAGATGGATATAGTGCCATCCAACTTGGGGTTGGTAAGGCGAAAGTCAAAAACGTCAGCAAGCCACAACGCGGCCATTTTGCAAAAGCTAAAGTTGAGCCGAAGCGTAAGCTTGCAGAATTCCGGGTTTCAGATGATGCTTTATTGCAGGCGGGTGTGGAAATCACTGTAGATCATTTTGCTACCGGGCAGTTTGTTGATGTGGCGGGCATTACAATCGGTCGGGGATTTGCTGGGGCTATGAAGCGCCATAATTTTGGTGGGTTAAGGGCCAGCCACGGTGTCTCCGTTTCTCACCGTAGTCATGGTTCTACAGGTAATCGCCAAGATCCTGGACGTGTTTTTCCGGGTAAAAGAATGGCTGGTCACATGGGCCAGGTGCGTGTCACCGTACAGAATTTACAAGTTGTTATGACCAATAAAGAAAAGGGGTTGATTTTAATAAAAGGTTCTGTCCCGGGTGCAGAAGGTGGGTATTTATTGGTGCGTGATTCGGTTAAGAAGATCCACAAGGATTTACCTTTCCCGGCCGCTATCGCCCAAACAGTATAATCGAATAACAGGTATCATTATGAAAGTTCAGCTTTATTCTTTGGATAATCAACAAGTCGGTGAAATTGATTTGTCCGATCATGTCTTTGGGTTGCCTAGTCGTAAGGATCTTCTGTCCAGGACTATTAATTGGCAATTAGCTAAGCGCCGTTCTGGAAACCATAAAAGTAAAGAAATTGGTGATATTAGTGGAACGACCAAAAAGCCATGGGCGCAGAAAGGAACTGGTCAAGCGCGTCAAGGTAGCTTGCGTTCGCCGCAGTTCCGTAAGGGAGCCGTGATTTTCGGTCCGGTTGTTCGTAGCCACGCTCATGATTTGAATAAGAAAGTTCGTAAACTTGCTTTAAAAACCGCTTTATCTGTCAAGCAAGCAGAAGGTAAATTATTAATTTTGGACAATGCTGCTTTAGATTCGGCAAAAACTAAAGATTTAGCTATGACGGTTGAAAAATTTGGTTGGAAGTCAGTATTGCTTATTGATGGCAACGAGTTAAATGAAAATTTGGTGCGCGCGTCTTCTAGTTTATCTCATTTTGACATTTTACCACAGCAAGGGGCGAATGTTTATGACATTTTACGTCACGATATGCTGGTGCTAACTCAGTCGGCTGTGCGTAGTTTAGAGGAGAGATTGGCATGATAAAGAAGAAAGAAGCCGCTGTTGAGGACAATAAGAACTTAGCATCGATGTATGACATGATCCGCTCGCCAATTATTACGGAAAAAGCAACTTTTGTTTCGCAATTTCGGCAATTTACCTTCCATGTTCCTTTGACAGCAACCAAAATTGAGGTTCGGGAAGCAGTCGAGACGGTTTTTAAAGTGAAAGTTGTTGCTGTAAATACGCTGCGTCAGAAGGGCAAGGTGAAATTGTTTCGCGGTCGCCGCGGTGTGCGTTCTGATTATAAAAAAGCTATTGTTACTTTGGCAGAAGGCCAAAGTATTGATGTAAATACTGGAGTTTAGGAACTATGGCATTAAAAACTTATAGGCCGGTTACCCCATCCAGTCGCGGACTTATTTTAGTTGACCGTTCTGATTTATATAAGGGGCGGCCTGAAAAATCTTTAACAGAAGGTTTGCGAAAATCAGGTGGGCGTAATAACAACGGCCGTATTACCGCTTGGCGGATTGGCGGCGGTCATAAACAACTGTATCGTTTAGTTGATTTTAAGCGTCGTAAATTTGATATGCCAGCAGTTGTTGAGCGGTTGGAGTATGATCCAAATCGCACCGCTTTTATTGCTTTAATTAAGTACGAAGATGGTGAGCAAAGCTATATTTTAGCGCCGCAACGCTTGAAAGCTGGTGATCAAGTGATTTCAGGTGAGCGGGTTGATGTGAAGCCGGGAAATGCCATGCCTTTAAAAAGCATCCCAGTTGGTACGATTGTACATAATGTGGAATTAAAACCAGGTAAGGGCGGCCAGTTTGCTCGTGCCGCAGGTTCTTATGTGCAAATCGTCGGTCGTGATGGGTCTTATATCCAGTTGCGGATGAGTTCAGGCGAGTTGCGTATTGTCCGGGCTGAATGCATGGCAACAATTGGCGCAATTTCAAATCCTGACCAACAAAACGTCAAAATTGGTAAGGCGGGTCGTCATCGTTGGATGGGTGTTCGGATGACCGTTCGTGGTAACGCCATGAACCCAGTTGACCATCCTCATGGGGGACGTGGTAATAAAGGAACGCATCCCAAGACTCCTTGGGGTAAGGGAACAAAAGGTAACAAAACGCGCCATAACAAGAAAACCGATGGCTTCATTATCCGCAGCCGTCATGTTGTGAATTAGGTAAGGAGATTATAAGGTATGCCCCGTTCGATTTGGAAAGGCCCTTTTGTTGACGGTTATTTGTTAAAGAAGGCTGATGTATCGCGTGCTTCGGGTCGCAATGAAGTCATTAAGATTTGGTCTAGACGTTCGACTGTTCTTCCTCAATTTGTAGGATTAACTTTCGGTGTTTACAATGGCCGTAAGTTTTTGCCGGTATTTGTTACGGAAAATATGATTGGTCATAAATTTGGTGAATTTTCTCCAACACGCACCTTTGTGGGTCATGCTGGTGATAAAAAGGCTAAAAGGACATAAAAATGAGTAAGAAGAAAACAGTTCGTCGCTTCGCCGATACGGAAGCTGTGGCAAAAGTTTATAATTTAAAAGGCAGTCCACAGAAGTTAAATTTGGTGGCTCAGATGATCAGGGGATTGCCTGTTCAGCCAGCCCTTGCCCATTTAACATTGTCGAAACGTCGAATCGCCAATGAAGTTAAGAAAGCCTTGCAGTCAGCCATCGCGAATGCAGAAAATAATCATCAATTAGACATTGATCGTCTCTATGTGTCGGAAGCTACGGTTGGCAGAGCTTTTATCATGAAGCGTTTTCATGCCCGCGCGCGTGGACGTGGGGCCCGGGTAGAAAAAATTTGGAGCCACCTTACCGTCGTGGTGCGTGAGCAAAGTCAGCAGAAGGAGAATTCTTAAATGGGTCAGAAAGTTAACCCTACCAGCTTACGTCTGGGAATCAACAAGACGTGGGATTCACGCTGGTACGCCCCAGCCGGTAAATATGCAGAGTTATTACATCAAGATTTGGAATTACGCCGTTATCTGATGAAACGTTTGGAACAAGCTGGTGTTAGCCGTATCGTTATTGAAAGGCCAACCAAAAAGGCTAAGATTACTATTCATAGTGCGCGCCCTGGGGTTGTGATTGGTAAAAAGGGAACGGATATTGAAAAATTACGTAGCGATCTTAGTAAGTTAGCGAAAAGCGACGTCAGTTTAAATATCGTGGAGATTCGCAAACCGGAGCTCGATGCTAAATTAATTGCGGAGGGTATTGCGCAACAATTAGAGCGTCGGGTTGCTTTCCGCCGTGCCATGAAACGGGCTGTGCAGTCCGCCATGCGTTTAGGGGCTTTGGGTATAAGGATCAATTGTGGCGGCCGCTTGGGCGGCGCAGAAATTGCGCGGGTTGAATGGTACCGTGAGGGGCGTGTTCCCTTACATACATTGCGTGCCGATATCGATCATGGCCAGGCAACGGCAATGACAACGTATGGAACATGTGGAATTAAGGTTTGGGTTTATAAAGGTGATATTATGGCCCATGACCCAATGGCACAAGATAAGAAGCTGCAAGAATCATCACCTACGAAAGCGGTATAAGGAAAACGGGTAAAAGGTAGTTTAACATGTTAGCACCAAAAAGAACGAAATATCGTAAGGCTCATAAAGGGCGCATTCATGGGTTGTCGCGGTCTGCGACTTCCCTGAATTTCGGCTCCTTTGGCTTAAAGGCAACGGAACCTGGGCGAGTATCTGCAAGGCAGATTGAGTCAGCCAGACGAGCCATTACTAGGCATATGAAAAGGTTAGGTCGTATTTGGATCAGGATTTTTCCGGATGTCCCTGTGTCGGTCAAGCCCGCTGAAGTCCGGATGGGTAGTGGCAAGGGATCGCCCGAATTTTGGGTGGCACGGGTGAAGCCTGGGCGGATAATGTTTGAGATTGATGGGGTTCCGGTGGATTTAGCTAAGCGTGCTTTTGAGTTAGCTTCCGCTAAATTACCTATAACAACGCGCTTTATTGCTCGTTTTGTTGAGGAGAAGTAAGTTATGAAGCAAGAAGATTTGCGTGGGAAAACGGTAGATCAATTACAGGCTGAACTCGTTTCTTTGAAAAAAGAAAGTTTTAATTTGCGTTTTCAGCAAGTCAATGGTCAATTACAAAATAGCAACCGCATTCGTGTAGTGCGTCGTCAGGCTGCTCGTGTATTAACGTTTTTGAATCAACAACATCAGGCTACCAAAGAGTCAAATTAGTTTATCGCTTTGGCTATAGAATTTATTAAGGATTTTTTAAAATGTCGAAACGTGTGTTACAAGGAGTTGTGGTTAGCGATAAGATGCAGAAAACCGTTGTTGTTCAAGTGGAACGCCGAGTCATGCATTCGCTTTATCATAAATATCTGCGCAAGTATAAAAAGTATTCTGCCCATGATGCAGAAGGTGCCTGCCGGATGGGAGATGTTGTTGAAATTCAAGAATGTCCGCCGATTTCTAAAACCAAGAAGTGGGAAGTGATTTCTCGCAAAGGGACACAATCAAACGGCGCGAATGAATCAACAGCTTCGGCCCAGGAGATATAATTATGATTCAAATGCAATCAAATTTAGAAGTTGCCGATAATTCTGGAGCCAAGCGGGTTCAGTGTATAAAAGTTTTGGGCGGCTCTATGCGGCGCTATGCAACAGTTGGTGACATTATTGTCGTTTCTGTTAAAGATGCCATCCCTCGCGGTCGTGTTAAAAAGGGAGATGTCCATCAAGCGGTTATTGTGCGTACCTCACGCCATATACACCGTAATGACGGAACCTCCATCCGTTTTGACGCTAATGCAGCAGTATTAATTAATAAGCAGCGTGAGCCGATTGGAACCCGTATTTTTGGTCCCGTCACCCGAGAACTAAGGTCAAAGAATTTTATGAAGATCATTTCTTTAGCCCCAGAGGTTTTGTAAAGCTAAAGGTTATCTTGATTAGTATTCATCAATAATTATTGTATGTTTTGGTTAGCAAGAAAGATAAATATAGGTTCTTAATATGCCAGCGAAATTTAAAATTAAAAAGGGCGATAAAGTTGTTGTGATTTCAGGTCGCAGCAAAGGGCAGCAGGGCGAAGTCCTAAAAGTCTTACGGGAAGATGAGCGGGTCATTGTGCAAGGTGCTAATTTGGTTAAAAGGCACACGAAGCCATCTGCAAAATCCGCTGGTGGAATGGTAGAAAAAGAGGCAACTATTCATATTTCTAATGTTGCCCATATTGATCCAGTTGAAGGGAAGCCGACAAAAGTTGGCTATCAAATTTTGGAAGGTCGTAAGATTCGCGTTGCGCGTCGCTCCGGCCAACCTATCGATCGTTAAAGAGGTAAATTATGGCACGCTTTAAAGAAAATTATTATAATGTGATCCGCCCAAAGTTGATGAAAGATTTTGGTTACAAGAACGTGATGCAAACTCCCCGTTTGGAAAAAATTGTGGTCAATATGGGGGTTGGTAAGGCGGCACAAGACAGTAAAAAAATTAATACCGCTGTTGAAGAATTAACATTGATCACGGGGCAGAAGCCTGTTGTAACAAAGGCAAGAAAATCAATTGCGACATTTAAACTGCGCCAAGGGATGCCCATTGGTTGCAAAGTCACGTTACGCGGCAACCGGATGTATGAATTTTTGGATCGCTTGGTAACCATCGCTTTACCCCGTGTCCGCGATTTCCGCGGTATTTCTGGTAAAAGTTTTGATGGTGCTGGCAATTATTCTTTCGGATTAAAAGAACAGATCGTGTTTCCTGAAATCAATTACGACAAAATTGATCAAATCAGAGGAATGGATATTATCATCGTGACGTCTGCTAAAACAAATGATGAGGCAAAAGCTTTGTTAAAGGCTTTTGATATGCCTTTAACCGCTTAATTGAAATGTCTTAAGGGAGACAAAATGGCAAAGACTAGCTCAATTGAAAATAATAAAAAACGCGAACGGCTAACCCAGCAATATGCTGTTCGCCGGCAAGTGTTGAAAGATTTGATTATGAATGCTGATACCCCGATGGAGGAACGTTTTACGGCTCAGATGAAACTGGCCCAACTTCCAAGGAATTCATCAAAAACACGTGTCCGCCTGCGTTGTTTGTTGACGGGTCGTGCCCGTGGGAATTATCAGAAATTTAAATTATCACGATTATCACTTCGGAAGCTGGCCTCAAATGGTCAGATCCCTGGTATGGTCAAAGCTAGTTGGTAAGTAATTGAGGACGAAAAGATGTCAGTAACAGATCCTTTAGGTGATATGCTCACTCGTATTAGGAACGGCCAAAAGGCTGGTTTATCCAAAGTTTCCGCCCCTAAATCTAAATTGCAGGAAAACGTTCTTGCGGTTTTGAAAAAGGAAGGTTACATTCGCGATTACCAGGCAATTGATGGAGATTCAGGAAAAAATTCTTTAAATATTGAATTAAAGTATTTTGAAGGCCAGCCTGTGATTCGCGAAATTACTCGTGTATCGAAACCCGGGCGCCGCATTTATGTGGGTGTCGTTAGTATTCCAAGGGTTTATAATGGATTGGGGGTTGCTATTTTGTCCACACCGCAAGGAGTGATGACGGATAGTGAAGCTCGTGCTGCCCATACAGGTGGCGAATTACTATGTCGCGTTTTTTAGGAAAATTTGATTATGTCTCGTATTGGAAGAAATCCCGTTATACTCCCTGCTGGTGTTAATATCCAAGTGGTTGGAACAACGGTGAAAGCAAAAGGTAAAATGGGTGAGCTTGCGTTGTATGTAGGTGATCAGGTCAAGATTGAGCAACAAAGCGATAAGCTAATTGTCAGCCCTGTCAAGGATAATAAGCAAGGGAAAGTTATGTGGGGAACAGCCCGTAATTTACTGCGGAATTTGGTAATGGGGGTTTCAGAGGGATATTCAAAAATTCTTGAAATTAATGGTGTTGGATTCCGTGCTGCCGTCCAAGCAAAGTCGTTGCAATTGCAGGTTGGCTATAGCCATGATATAGTTTACCCGATTCCTGCGGATGTGACGGTTAAAGTTAGTGGAGATAAAGCTAACGTTGTTACGGTGAGTGGGCTTGATAAGCAGCGTGTTGGCCAGGTTGCATCCGAAATAAGATCTTTTAGGCCGCCTGAGCCTTACCAGGGCAAGGGGATTAAATACAGCACAGAAAAAGTCCGGCGTAAAGAAGGCAAGAAGAAGTAATTGCTTATTGGTTGTTTAATGTTTTTTTAGATGTAGAGAGTTAGCCATGTTGACAAGACTTGAATTAAAAGAGCGCCGTAGCCGTCGGTTACGCAAGCAGTTGCGTGAGAAGTCCGCGGGTCGTCCACGCTTATCTGTGTTTCGCTCCGGTAAAAATATTCACGTACAAGTGATTGATGATAGTCGTGGCCATACGGTTGCTGCTGCTTCCTCCCTTGACCAGACTTTAAAAAGCCAGTTAAAAACGGGTGCTGATATTGAGGCTGCTCAAGCGGTTGGCAAGTTAATTGCTGAAAGGGCCATTGCAGCTGGTGTCAAAGAAGTTGTTTTTGACCGCGGAAGTTATATTTATCACGGCCGGGTCAAAGCCTTGGCTGATGCCGCAAGAGAAGGCGGACTAGCGTTTTAGGTATTAATTTACAAATATATCACAGAAGATAGAGAACAGAAACAATATGGCCAAGAATGATCGTAACGACCGTCGGGATCGTAGTCGCGAAAGAACGAAGGATGAGGCAGAGCTAATTGAGAAGTTAGTCGGCATCAACCGTGTTACCAAGGTAGTAAAAGGTGGTAAAAGGCTTGGTTTTGCTGCCATTGTTGTGGTTGGTGACGGGAAGGGACGTGCTGGTTATGGGGCTGGGAAAGCTAAGGAAGTGCCAGAAGCTGTACGTAAGGCTACGGAACGTGCGCGCCGGACGATGGTGCGCATTCCTTTAAGGGAAGGCCGCACCATCCATCATGATATTAAGGGTAGATTTGGCGCAGGCAAAATTATCTTGCGTTCAGCGAAACCTGGGACGGGTATTATCGCAGGTGGGGCTGTACGGTATATATTTGAAGCTTTGGGTGTTCAAGATATCGTTGCCAAATCTGTCGGCTCATCTAATCCGCATAACGTTTTGAAAGCTACTTTTGATGCCTTGACTTCTTCTAATTCACCACGCCACGTGGCCACTAGACGCGGAAAGAAAGTAACGGACATCCTTAGTAAAAGACAAGCAGAGGTTAGGGAATAATTATGGCTAAAAATAGCAACGCTGCTGCACCTGCGAAGCAGTTGAAAATCACCCAAATTGGTAGCGGAATTGGTCGAGAATATAGCCAGCGCATAACATTGCAAGGATTGGGATTAGGAAAAATGCATCGTTCGCGTGTACTGCTTGATAATCCTTCTATCAGGGGCATGATTGTTAAAGTTCAGCATTTGGTAAAAGTTGAGGCGGTTGACTAAAGTTATATTGATTCGTAAGTAAAATTACCCTTTGCATGTTTTTTAGAGGACTATAATGAAATTAAATCAATTATCAGATAAACCTGGGGCAAAAAAGAAGCCTATCCTTTTAGGAAGAGGTATTGGTTCGGGTAAGGGTAAAACTGCTGGACGTGGCGGTAAAGGACAGACGGCACGCAGCGGCTGGTCAGGAAATGGTTTTGAAGGCGGACAAATGCCTTTGCATATGCGTATGCCCAAGCGCGGATTTAATAATTATACCCGCCGTCGGCATGTTGCTGTTAATCTTGGCCGAGTCCAGGAATTTATTGATCAGGGTCGTTTGGATATTAATGAAATGATTACGGGTCCAATGCTGCGTGATGCAGGTGTTATTGGGCATGACCGGGATGGTGTTCGGTTGCTTGGGGCTGGGGAATTAAAAAGCAAAATTAATATTTTAGTTGCAGGCGCTTCTGTGACTGCTATCCAAGCGGTTGAAAAATTAGGCGGCACCGTCACAGTGGAACGGGCACCTCGAGCCAAGCTCGAGGAAGAAAAATAACCGAATAAGGTTGTTTTGGATTATCATTTTGAAAAAGTAAAAAGTATAGGTTAAAAAGAAAAATGGCTTCTGCTGCCGAACAACTTGCTTCAAATATAAATTTAGGCGCCTTTGGTAAAGCTAAGGAATTAAAGAAGCGCATTTGGTTTACCTTAGGCGCTTTGTTAGTTTATCGGTTGGGTACATATATCCCATTGCCGGGAATAGATACCAACGCTTTTTCTAGTGTTTTGCAGCAAAATTCGGGTGGTATATTCGGTATTTTTAACTTGTTTAGTGGCGGTGCTTTACAGCGGATGACCATATTTGCTTTGAACATTATGCCCTATATTTCTGCCTCTATTATTGTCCAATTGTTGACGGCCGTGTTACCGCGCTGGGAAGCCTTAAAAAAGGAAGGGGAAGCGGGCCGTAGAAAACTAAATCAATATACCCGGTTGGGGACTGTTGTTCTGGCTGCCTTGCAAGGGTTTGGTATCGTAACTTTTATCGAAAGCATGAGAACCCAAGGCGGTGCCTCAATTGTGCTTGATCCAGGTTTGTTCTTCCGTGTTAGTGTGATTGTTACCTTGGTGGGCGCCACCATGTTTTTAATGTGGTTGGGGGAACAGATTACGGCCCGTGGTATCGGCAATGGCATATCCTTGATTATTTTTGCAGGTATTGTTGCAAATTTCCCCTCTGCTATTGCTAACCTTTTCAGTTTGGCGCGCGCCGGTTCCATAAAATTTTTGGGTAGCCCAACATTGGCTTTATTAATGACACTGGCATTTATTGGGTTGGTTGTGTTAATCGTAGTGTTTTTTGAACGTGCCCAGCGTCGTCTGGTTATTCAGTACCCTAAGCGCCAAGTAGGTAATAAGGTTTTAGGCGGCGATAATTCGCATCTTCCTTTAAGGTTGAATACGGCTGGCGTTATTCCACCGATTTTTGCAAGTTCTTTATTACTATTGCCGATCAGTATTTTCCAATTTTCTGCTTCAGGCCAAGGTGGTATGCTGGCGTGGTTGCAAAATAATTTGAACCATGGGACTTGGTTATATATTGCTTTATATTTGCTTTTGATTTTGTTTTTTGCTTTTTTCTATACAGCTATTGTTTTCAATCCTGAGGAAACTGCCGATAATTTGAAAAAAAACGGGGGCTTTATCCCTGGTATACGTCCTGGCAAAGCAACGGCTGAATATATTGACTATGTTTTGACAAGATTAACGGTTCTGGGCGCTCTTTATCTCGCCTTTATCTGTGTTTTACCGGAAATTGTTATCGCGGACAGCAGCTTACCTTTCTATTTTGGGGGCACTAGTTTATTGATTATTGTTTCTGTTACCATAGATACGGTGGGGCAAATACATTCGCACTTATTAGCCAATCAATATGAAGGATTGATCCGCAAGTCAAAATTAAAGGGATCACGCGGATGATTGTGGTGTTGTTAGGTCCCCCTGGTGCTGGCAAAGGAACCCAAGCTAAATGTTTGGAAGAAACAATGGGTTTGGTGCAATTGTCTACAGGTGACATGCTGCGAAAAGAAGTGAGCCTGGGTAGCTCGTTAGGCAAGCAAGTGAAGCAGGCTATGGATGAGGGGAAATTAATCTCTGACGAAATCTTGATCGCTATGATTAAAAAAGAATTACAAGTCAGTCGGAAAGGGTTTGTCTTCGATGGGTTTCCCCGCACTTTAGTCCAGGCAAAGTCTTTAGATGAAATGTTGGGGGCACAAAAAAAATCTGTAAATGCCGTGATTGAGCTGTTGATCCAAGAGGACATTCTGGTACAAAGGATTGCTGGCCGGTTTCAATGTAAGAATTGCGGCGCTGCTTATCATGAACAGAATAAGCTGCCTGTACATCAGGGTATATGTGATGTTTGTAAGGGGAAAGAATTTACCAAAAGAAAAGATGATAATGCGGAAACTGTTCGTGCCAGATTGCAGATTTATCAGCAGCAGATAGGGCAAATTCTGCCTTTCTACCAGAGCCAAAAAAAATTATACCGGGTAGATGCAATGCAAAAGCCAGGTGAAGTCAACCAACAAATTCTAAAAATAGTTAAATCTTTAGAAAGTAAACCGTCAACCACGCAGATTCTTCATTGACAGGCAGCCAATAATTTCTTATAAACTGCCCTTCAATGTTTATTTTTCTGTCTATTGAATAGTTAAAGGAGATCCCCTGTGGCGCGTATCGCTGGTGTCAATATTCCCACTCAGAAGAGAGTGCATATTGCCCTAACCTATATTTACGGTATCGGTCGTATTAATTCCTTAGAAATTTGTGAAAAAGTCGGTATCCCTATTGAACGCCGTGTTCACCAATTGTCTGATGAAGATGTGCTGAGAATCAGAGAAGTCATCGACCGCGATTATCGCGTCGAGGGCGATTTGCGCCGCGAAATTTCTATGAATATCAAGCGCTTAATGGATATGGCTTGCTATAGAGGGTTGCGTCATCGCAAGGGATTGCCAGTGCGTGGACAACGAACAAAGACTAATGCTAGGACCCGTAAAGGACCGATTAAAACGGTTGCTGGTTCTAAGAAATCCGTTTAAGAGCATTGCATACAATTAATCCGTATTTAGCCAGATTTTAAAAAATAATAATTAGGGTGATAAATGTCTAAAGCAGCTGCTGCCCCACGCTTGCGTCGTAAGGAAAGAAAAAACATTGGTGCCGGTGTCGCCCATGTGAATGCGAGTTTTAACAATACTGTTATTACTATTACTGATTTACAGGGCAATACAGTTGCCTGGTCGTCTGCAGGTGGGGAAGGTTTCAAAGGATCGCGGAAATCAACGCCCTATGCCGCCCAGATGGCTGCCGATACAGTTGCAAAAAAAGCGAAAGAGCATGGCGTAACTTCCTTGGAAGTTGAGGTCATCGGACCTGGTTCTGGTCGTGAATCAGCTTTGCGTGCTTTGCAAGCTGCTGGTTTTGTCATTAGTTCGATTCGTGACATAACTCCTGTGCCTCACAACGGTTGCCGCCCACCGAAGCGCCGCCGCGTATAGGGCGTCGACAGATCAAAAGAATTAGTTATCAAGTTAAGGCAAGGAAAGAATATGAAGTCTTTTTCCGCTATCCAGAAAAATTGGACAGAGCTTAAGAAGCCTGAAAAATTGAGTATTACCCCAGGTCCTGATGCAACGAAGGAAGCGACCATTGTTGCCGAACCTTTAGAAAGAGGGTTCGGTCTTACCTTAGGTAATGCGCTGCGCCGCATATTGCTTTCATCTTTGCAAGGTGCTGCCATCACTAGATTTCAGATTGAAGGCATTTTGCATGAATTTTCTTCTATTCCGGGTGTACGCGAAGATGTAACCGATATTATCCTGAATATTAAATCCATTGCTTTAAGAATGCATGGCGAGGGCCCTAAACGGATGCGTTTGCGTGCGGACAAGGCTGGTGAAGTCACTGCCCGTGCAATTGAAACCGGCCATGATATTGTCATTATGAACCCGGATTTGGTAATCTGCACTTTAGATCAAGGGGCAAAAATTGCCCTAGAATTTACCGTTGAAAATGGTAAAGGTTATGTATCTGCCACCCAAAATCGCCCGGAAGATACAGTGTTGGGGTTGATCCCGGTAGACGCGCTGTTTAGCCCTGTCCGCAAAGTTACTTATAAAGTGGATAATACCCGTGTTGGCCAACAAACAGATTATGATAAGCTGACGATGCAAATTGAAACCAATGGCACCATTTCTCCGGAAGATGCGTTGGCACGCGCAGCTTATATTTTGAAAGACCAAGTGCAGCTTTTCATCAATTTTGATGAACCAAAGCCTGTCCAAGTTGATAACCGTCCGGCGGAGCCATCGTTTAACCGTAATTTATTGCGGCGCGTGGATGAGCTTGAGCTTTCTGTCCGTTCAGCCAATTGCTTAAAGAACGATAATATCGTTTATATTGGCGATTTGGTGCAAAAAAGTGAAACAGAAATGCTGCGCACCCCTAATTTTGGGCGTAAGTCTTTAAATGAAATTAAAGAAGTGTTAGGGCAAATGGGACTGCATTTGGGAATGCAGATCCCGAATTGGCCGCCAGAAAATATTGAAGAAATGGCTAAAAAATTAGAAGAGCCATTTTAAATAAAAGCTGATACAAATTGTTGATGTTCTTTAAAAAAGTTGATTTAAAAGTTTTGCAGTGAAATGGAGAGTCTGTCATGCGGCATCAAATGCGCGGGCGTAAATTAAACCGGACCAGTACCCATCGTATGGCGATGTTTGAAAACATGGCAGTTGCCTTGTTGAAGCATGAGCAGATTAAAACAACTTTGCCGAAGGCAAAGGATTTGCGGCCCTTTGTTGAAAAGCTTATCACGTTAGGTAAAAAAGGTGGATTACATGCCCGTCGTCAGGCAATATCCTGCCTGCAGGATGAGGGCGTGGTTGCCAAAATGTTTAGTACGTTGGCAGATCGTTATCGTGAACGCGCTGGCGGTTATACGCGCATTGTCAAAGCTGGTTTCCGCTATGGCGATACAGCGGATATGGCTGTTATCGAACTGGTTGACCGTGATCCTGAAGCAAAAGGCAAAGATTCTGGCCCCACTGCTGAAAAGCAGTCTGAAGATACTGCTAACGCTTAAGATTTTTTAGTTGTTCTGTTGATAGATAATAGAAAAATTTTTGGACTGCTATAGGAATATAGCAGTCCTTTTCTGTTGATAAATAGAATATCAATTATTTGGATTTTTCAGCTGTGTGCGCTGCTTTTACAGCGGGCCGATCACCAACCCGTTTTACAAAAGCTTGTAAAGATGGCCAGCGGTTTAGGTCTATGCCAACATAGCCTGACCATGTTAAAGTGGTATATAAATAGGCATCAGGTGCTGTGAAATCATTGCCCATTAAAAAGTTGTTTTTGGTTAATTTGTCACTGAGATAGTCAAAACGCTTCCCTAAATTTTCCTTGACCATTGTTTTATAAGCATCGGGAACGGCTGGGTTAAATAACGGGGAAAAACCCTTATGAATTTCGGAGGTGATAAAATTCAGCCATTCTTGTAAACGGTAGCGTGCCATCGTTCCTGCGGCTGGGGCTAATTTGCTGGTTGGGGCCTGATCGGCAATATATTGCATAATGGCAGGGCCTTCGGTTAAAACCTCGCCATTATCTAATTGCAGGGTTGGAACATAACCCTTTGGGTTGATTTTCTTAAAATCTTCGCCTTTTTCGGTGATTTTGGTTTTCAGGTCAACCTTTTCCAAGGTATATTTTGCTTTGCTTTCCTGCAGTAAGATGTGCGGTGCTAAAGAACAGGCACCGGGACTGTAATATAGTTTCATAGTTCTATCCTTAATGTTAATGATAAAATTCTTGTAAGTCGTGATTAAAGTAGGTAATTTAATGCAATTGCATCTTAATTAATGTAGTTGCATTGAATTGTCAAGCCTCACATTAAGGGAATTTATTTGGTGATTTTATCAAAATTGAAAAAGAATGATATTCCGTTATTGCCAGTGGATGAAAAAGTGGTGGCCGTTTGGATTAAACTGTTTCGCTTGGAGCGAAGCTTGCTCAATACCGTCAACCAGAATCTGCGAAAAGCAGGCTTTCCGCCGCTTGGTTGGTATGATATTTTATGGGAATTAAAAAAAACTCCCACCCATAGATTGCGCCCCCTAGAAATTGAACAACGCGTGCTTTTAACGCAATATAATTTGTCGAGGCTGATTGATCGAATGGTAAAAAAAAGCTATGTCAGCCGCGAGTCCTGCGGTAATGACAAAAGAGGACAATGGATTGTTTTAACAGAGCAGGGAAAAGTCCTGCGAGAGCAGATGTGGCCAATTTATGCGGCTTCAATCCAGCAATATCTGGGTTTACGGCTGCAAGTAGAAGAGGTTAAATTTTTAAACGACATTTTAACAAAATTGCTGGTTCAAGAAAAAGCAGCCAACGGGGCTAGCTAACAATTTGTCAGACGGCAACCGGCCAATTTTTTATGGGATAAGAAAGTTATTCGCTTGGCAAGGCAAATTGCCAAGCCAAGAATTTCTCGGAAATTTTGACCGCTTTGCTATCAACCAAGCCGCTGGCACGACCCGCCCCGATAACTTTTGTGCCGTTGAACTCACCCTCTTTTGGAGAAATAGCCCATAAAGCATTGCGTTGGTCCAATAAGGGTCGTACTCGATCAAAATAGGCGGTGAGGGGTTCCATACGCAAATAAACAAAAATCAGGTCAAAACGTCCTGGCATTTTTGCTAGTTCTGCGGCGGGCGTGTTTTCGGCAAAAGTTGCAAAAGCCTGGGTATTTTTTTCAACCGTGCTGATAATTTCAGCGGGTAGAACACCCAACAAAGCAATCTTATGGGAATGATCTATGCCAAGTTTTTGGCTAAGGCTGCTGGGATTGGTGATTTTATCCATCCATTTTTCGACAGTAGCCTGACCTAAGTTTAGTTGAATTTGGCCTTGCAATGTATCAAGCCGCAACCATCCATCCTGTGCCTGACAGTTAAAAATTTGTTTGAACGGCAGATCGAAGCGAAAAGGTCCACGAAACGAAATAAAAGCAGACTCTAGTTTTACCAACCCTTGTCCTTGTTGATTTTGATAAATGCAGGTCGATTGACATTCAATTTCCATGGTACAAATCCCCCTCGCTATTTCATCACTTTTAATCAGAACATCTGAAGCACTATTATGTTTATTTGTCACGATAAAAACATAATTTTGCCATAATTGAGGGGTTAAATGTCAAAGTTACTAAAACAGGAGAATCAAATGAGAAGAATATTATTACTGTCGACCTTACTAACTACGGCCAGTTTAATGACAGTATCAGCCCACGCCCAACAGGCGATCCTATCAGGAAACGACAGGGTTGAACGGTTAAAAACAACGATACCTGCAGAAGTTTTACAGAATTACCGGGTTAATGCTTGCTCATTCTTGCAATCCCCCAATCAAAGCCAGGTTTTTTTGCAATGTAGGATGGAACCTGCTTATCCCTTGAATGTACCAACAGAAACCTCTGATATTAGAACGCTGACTGATCCCACAGAAAATCCAGAAACACCTGTTACGGATGGTAGAGTTGCGGCAAAGGAAAGAAAGGAAGATTTAACTTCTGAGGATTTTACGGCGGATCCAAATAATAATTTGGGTGCTACTACAAGGGATGAGGCAATAAAGCCTGCCTATATATCCGAGGCCGATATATCCGAAGGGGAAATGGGATGCGGCGGTGGGGAATGGATACCCAGCGCGTTATGGGTTGGAAAAATTGATGCCCAGGGCACATTAACGCAAAACTGGTTGGTTAACGAATCGATCTTAACTGAAAAAAACTTCAGTAGCATTGATAGCGTCAGTGACCAAGGCCAATTATTTGCTTTATCAAGTGGTTTCGATAATGCTGACGATCATTTATTAACAAAGATCTTGGGTTCTTTCACCAACCAACCAGAGCTTTCTTTTCAAGAAACCACTGTCTTAAAAGGGGATTTTACCTTAAAGGTTCTTGCTAATCAGCAAATAATTGGTATGGAAATTTCTGAAGAGGAAGGAGTAATTTTTGCCAACATCAAACGTATGCAGCCCACGGATGGCCAAGTTTTGTGGAATGTGGATATAGCCAAATTGGCCGCCGACAATCATTGGCACTTAAGTTATGTTGCGTATGATGTTACGGAACGGCCTAATCATAGCCTGTTGGTTTATGGGGCAATGGAAATGCCAGAGGAAAAAGAGCAATCAAGACAAAAGAGGGACCAACCGAGTGTTTTGTCTTTGGATCAGTTAAATGCCCAGCCAATCGATGAAGAGATAAGCCCAGAATTTTTATTATGCTTATCAGAAGCCGGTCAAATCATGGGTGCTGGTATGATCCAGCAAGAATATTCCCAGGTTGTTACCATGCCAGATAATACGGTGCGCTTCATCAGCATGATTGACCCGGATATGAGCAACAAATATCCCCAGTTGGTATTGCGTAGCGTTGATAACAATTGCCATGTTTCTGCGCGCCAAAGTGTTAATTTACCAGCGCGGCCAATTCAGGACGGAGTGGAAATATATGTTGTGCTTGAGTCAATTGTTCTGTTAACCGGTAATGAAATGGCGGTTCTTTACAAGCAAACCACGATTGCAGATGCAAAACAGGAGACAATTGTCTATATGCTGGCCAAAATTGATCAAAATGGCAAAGTGGTTTTGGATATTCCCATAACCGAAGTTTTCAATGATACAGATGGAAATTTTGGCGGCTTAAATGCCAATCTCTTAAGCATTCCTTCGGTAAACCAAGTGTTCATTGCGATCGTGAACGACACCATCTTGGAAAATGCGGCGGACCCAGAAAGATTCCTGGCCGTTCCCAGATTATACAAAGTTAACTTGAATGAATAAGGGATATAAAACTTAGAAGTTAAAAAGGTGGCTTATTTAAAAATGAAATAAGCCCCCTTGCATTTGAGACGAAATTCTTCTTTTTAATGGGCGAAGGTTTTGGAGCACCAAGATGGGCTACAGAGGTTTTTGTTTCATCTTTTCTTTTATGCTTTGTGCAGGGAATGCGCTTGCCCAAGAATTAACCATTGAAAGCATTGCGCCTGCCTTATCCTGCTGTGAATGGCAACAGGCGGAGGGGGTTCAATCTTTACCCTATATCCAACCCCCCTTGCCAGCGCAGATCAGTAATTTGAAAGACCGGATTGATTGTAGGATTAATAAGTTTTGTAAGGAGAGAAAACGTGGCTTTTAATCGCATTTGGCCTAGCCTGATTTTGATGGGCTTAACCCTTGGCAGTATGGCAGCGGTTGCACAGCAACCGGTGAAAACATTCTTGCCAATGCCCCCGGATTTTAATGACGAACGGTACCGTAGTCCGGGTATAGCTTATGTTGAGCGTTTATGGGCTTTGCCTGATTGCCAGCTGCAAACGGCTGCCGGAAGCGGCCAGCTTTTTTGGGCTTGCGTCATCTCGAACCCCCATCCAAGCCCCCATGATGGCTGGATGTGGATTGGGGAAATATCGCCCGGGGGGCAATTGCTGCATTCTGGGTATCTAAGTGGCGGGGATAAGGATTCCCAAAGCTTGGGTAAGGGAAAAATATTGGCCTTATCCCATAATATATTGATCCTAGGTCAAGGTACTAAATTGCTGGCTTATCAATTATCCAATGATACTGAAACTCAACCGTTGAAACCAATGTGGGTAGTTGATGTGGGGTTTGAGATTGCCGAGGCCAACATCGGCGCTAATCAGCAGGTTTTGATTTGGGGATATGAAAAACAAGAGGGTCAAATCCAAAAAGTCCTGATCAAAGTATTTGATGCAAAAGGCAAGCTAATCAATGAAAAAATTGAAATGGTTGATACCAGTGCCAGTAAAATCATAGACCATCAGTTTTTCCTGACGGATGATGGGCAAATCCAAGTGATCGGCCAGCAAAATAATTATATCAGGCAATCCGGGGAAGTGCCTGGGTTGCCAGGTTCACGGTTGCCGCAAGATTGCCCGCAAATAGAGGGGTTGGGTTTAGATATCAATGATTTTCCGGCATGCTCAGCTGAAAACATTCTGGAAGAATGTAGGGATTTAGAAGAAAAATGCCCGGTTCCGGCACCACCGGAAAAAGATGAACCCTATTATTTGTGGATTGAAGAATACAGGGAAAATTTCTTTTCTTGTATTTCACCAGATGAGAAAAAGGAAGTCGAGTTTGAGGAATATTTTGAATTGCCAAATCAAGCTGTTCAAGCAGGTTTTCAATATAAGAACTTTGCCTATGCGTTTTTTATCATTAATACAGAAAAGGTTAAAAATAGCCTGCAGATATACAGCTACCCAACTTGCGGCGAGTTTTCCAATAAATTCGCCGCCACAATATTTTTAATGTCTTTACCGGCGGACCTGATCGATGCTCAAATCAAACAGGTGAAAATACTACCGGATGAAACGGTGTTAATTGCCTATACAAGCGTAGTGGGGGACGGTTCGCAAATGCAATTGCTATTATCAAGAGTGGATTTGCAGCAGCAACAAATCCTGTGGACGAAGATGGTGATGCCTGCAACCCCTACAAATGATGCGTATTTGCGCTTGCATGAGGATAAAGGAAAAGTGCAAATTGCAATTGCTTATGATGAGAAAACCAAGCAAATCGGGGTGGCAGTTTTCAACAATTCCATCAATCCAAACAACTGGGATGATTTTCCAAGACCGTTGGATGATCAGGAATTTTTTCCAAGGATTTATACTTTCCGGTCGGATCAGTAGTTGATCGAAAATATAAGCAGTTAAAATTAGTTTATTTTAAACAGGGAAAAGAAAATGCGGTCGAATGGTTCTAGTAAGGTTCGGCAATATATATGGTCCATGTCAGTTATTTTATGCTTTTGGCCCATTCAATCGAGTATGAGTCAAACTCCCCAGGTTTTAGCAATTCCTGAACTGGCGGTAGACAAATCTTATCAAGCGGACAATTGTAAATTTATTGGCGAACACGCAAACTTAGCGTGGGTTTGCCTGATGACGGAAAAGCTTAAAATGCAAGCACGGCTTCCGCGCCATCATATCCGTGTTATTTTTTGGGATATATATGGCGGCAAAAACCGGCAGGTATTTTTAGGCCAGCAAGAATGGGCAGAACAAAATTTACAAAATATCTTAGCCATTTCAAGCAAAGGACTATTATTGGCTGCCGCTAATCAAACTCAAGACCGTATTGTTGCCTTCGATGCTGCCGGGAAAAAAATTGTTTGGCAGGTGAAATCTTTAGAGCATGCGTTTCGGACAGTCCCCACATCGGACGGGGGTTTTATCCTTTTGGAATTGAAGCATGGCCAAAATTGGGATAAGGATGGCTTCAGCCTCCATAAATTTGATGCCCAGGGTAAAAGAATTTGGCAATATGACGATAGCCAAATCACGGGGTTCTTGGCGGCAATCAAAGCCAAGCAGAATATGGCGGGAATACAGATAAGCAAAAACCTGATTATCGGGCCTGATAACCGGGTGGTTATCTTCGGTAAGGCTTGGCAACCGCAAAAAGGCAATCCGAACGGGGTGATGGGTTCATTCGTCTTATGCCTGGATGCAAGTGGCAAAAAAACCGGGCAAGGTTTTTTTGAAGGACGCGATTGGCAGCAAGCCGTATTCAATTCTTCCGGCCAATTGGTTTTCCTGGATCAAATTATCATGTATGACACCGATTGGTTGCGTTTAACCATGCTGAACCAACAATGTCAGAAAACCAGCGAAAGAATCTATGCTGGCTGGATACCAGGCAATCCGGCGCAGGACGATGCCCCCATGGTTGTTCATCAGCCGCTGATGTTGCCAGTCAATTTATCTGATAAAGGCCTATGGGTGGTTTACCCTGCCTGGCAAGAGCAACCGCAAGTGGATGGCTCAAAAGATCGGGCCAAAATATACCGTGCCGAGCTGATGGGGGCTTTACTCGCAGATAATGGCAAAGTAGGTAAAATTATTTCTTTAGTGGACAAAAATTCTTTAATCTCCTGCCGATATGAGTTCCTGGATGATTGGAGCAGCTTAAAACCTTTATTCCAAGAAGGGATAAAAATAAGCGTGACCCAAACTAATCAAGGATATGTGATTGGAATTTTTGCGCCGGAATCAGGAGTTTGCAATATCTTAACTGACCGTGCGCATCCCTTAGCAGAACAAGATAGATCATTATTTATTGTATGGCCGTTTAAAAAATAGGTATTTGGGATTGTTGCTAGGTTGCCAAGGTGTGTGAGATTTTTTAGGGATCCAACGCATAGGATGTGCATAAAAACAGGATGGACATTCGGAATCGGATCAGTCAATCATAAAAAAGATTGCCGTAGGTAGCTTGGCTATTGGCAAAAATATAAAGGATGATTGGGTCCGGTGCCGTGAAAAAAACACCTTCTTCCGTCTCTATGCAATTAACGTCAGCAACTTATGCGCTTGATCAGATCCATCAAGCGGATTGTATTGAAGCCATGGCTAAATTGCCGGAAAAATCAATTGATATGATTTTTGCTGACCCCCCTTATAATTTACAGTTACAAGGGGAATTGCGCCGGCCGGATGATAGCCAGGTGGATGGGGTAACTGAGGAGTGGGACCAGTTTTCCTCATTCCAGGCCTATGATGATTTCACGCGTTCCTGGTTAAAGGTCTGTCGTCGTTTATTAAAAGATGAGGGTACCATCTGGGTGATTGGCAGTTACCATAATATATTCCGGGTCGGTTTTATCATGATGGATTTAGGTTTTTGGATACTAAATGATGTTATTTGGCATAAAACCAATCCGATGCCTAATTTTCGGGGCACCCGTTTCCAAAGCGCTACCGAAACCATGATCTGGGCCAAAAAATCGATCAGCCAGAAAAAATATTATTTCAATTATCGCGCCATGAAAAATTTAAACGATGATAAGCAAATGCAAAATGTATGGCATATCCCCATTTGCCAAGGGGGCGAGCGGCAAAGAATTAACGGTCGTAAAGCGCACCCCACCCAAAAACCAGAGCAATTGCTATACCGGGTGATTGCGGCGGCAACCAAGCCCGGTCATATTATCTTAGATCCTTTTATGGGGACGGGGACAACCGCCGTCGTTGCCAAAAAAATGGCCCGTCGTTTTATCGGTTTTGAACAAGATGCCCATTATGTGGAAATTGCGAGGCAGCGGTTAAGTTCTGTACGTATAGATCCTGCATCCATTGAATTATTAGAAACTAGGAACCGCCGAGACCAGCCGCGGGTTAAATTTGGCTCACTCATTGAAAGTGGCTTATTAAGCATCGGCCAAACATTATATTGTCAAAATGGACGGTATGAAGCCTCGGTTAAAGCGGACGGTACATTGTTGACTAGTGAGGGTACTTTATCCATCCACCGGGCTGCCGCCAAGTTACAAGGAAAAAATTCCTCAAATGGCTGGGATTTTTGGCATATCCGCCACATCGATGGCAATTTATATTCGATTGATCAATTGCGGCAAAGCTATTTGGCACGCCAATTAACCCTGCCTGGCATGTGAAAAAATTCTTTCTAGGCAGTTAGGAAAAAGGTAAGGCCAAGGGATTTAGCCACAATCATCCCATTTCCTCCATATATTATTCGCGTGACGATCCATTCATATAAAAATTATATTCTTGTTAATCTTTCATTAACTATTTTTATATAAAAATTCTAGCAACAGTAGTAAAGGCATCATCGTTTTGCAAATCAAGCAAGGTGATAGAGGATAGCAATAATTTATAATAGTAAGGAATATCATGATGAAAATTTTTGTTCAATATATAGTCTTTGGGGTTGCTTTATTAGCATCACCTATTTCTGCACCAGTCGCCCAAGAAGTTAATGGCGGACAATGCAGTTTTTCCTATGCAAGTTTGGACAAACCCGAGTGCCAAACCTTATCAATCACAATTTTGAATGAACGCATGGGTTTAAGAGATGGTAAGTTTTCTGGCCATGAAGGTGGGACAGGCAGTCCATCGTCAACGTCAGGCGTTGGGCGTAATCTTGAAGTAAGGCCAAGGGAAGGACCGATTTGTGAGTGCGCTCCATAAATCTTTGCGAGAGCAATTTATCATCCCTTGATCAATACCCCCGAACTGGGGGTATTGGTTTTTATATCCATTGACAATCATAGAAAATTGGTTCAGTCCTTTATTTTTCTGGCATCTGCTGGGGTTCGTAGAATGTTAATAGATGAACGACCGATGTTTTTAAAGCTGTTGCTAGTGTCTCTAATGTGTTTAATGTTATATTTCTTTCGCCGCGTTCGACCGATCCGATATAGGTCCGGTGCAACCCGCACCGATGTGCTAGTTCTTCTTGTGATAACCCCATACCCCGGCGCTGGCGGCGCAAATTTTGGGACAATGTTTTTTGTAATGGCGGTAAGTTTTTGTTCATTATACCGATAATAAAAAAAGTTTCTATAAAAGTATTGTAATTAACATGCAAAATTTCTCTTTATAAACAATAAAAATTGCGCTTTAACCGTCTACAGACTATAAGTAGCTAAGTCCTTAAACAACTGAATAAAATAGCGGAACAAAAATTTAATAGAGCAGGTGAACTATGATCGCTTACCGATACAATGTTAAATTGTAGCCGCAATTATCCGACTGATAATCCCCTGGAGGATTTGGACTGTTCAATAGGCAATCACTTTACTAACAAAAAACTTTTAAAAGGAGAGAACGATAGTGGCGAGGCAAGATGAAAACAGCCCGGAAAATCGTCCGCTTACAACAAATGAAATTAACCAGATGTTGGGCAAACGATTGAAGGAAATACGAAAAGCACACCATATAACACAGCAATCATTGGGTCAGCATTTAGGCGTTAGTTTTCAGCAGGTTCAGAAATATGAAAAAGGCACTAGTGCCATGCGCGTTGAAACCCTGTATGAAATTTGTGAGTATTTGGGGGTTCACCCTGGATTTTTTATGTATGCCATTCCATTTGCAATGATGGATCAAGATCCCACAGAAGAAAAGCAGGAGACATATGACATACAAAGATTAGTGGGTGCTGTTGTAAAATTTCCGCCTGACCTTCGGGGGCCATTTGTGAGTTTATGTGAAGTGATCCCAACTATTAAGAGTTGGTACGCACGATCCAAGAACATGCCAACAGAAAATATGGAAAAAATAGCGGAGGAATATAATACTTCCCCCAACCCATCTTATAATCCTGCCACTTACCAACGAAGCTTCAGCATCTCTTTCCCGAAGAAAAAAGATCAAGATAAATAAGATAGGGTCCACATTTATGAAACCTGCTATTATCGTTGCTTAAAACAGCAAAAAGATTAAACCTCTAAACCTGGAAGGCGCCCCCATTTCTGGGCGGCTTCCAGGTCAGAGGCCCTGGTTCCAATCCAATCACTGTTTAGACCTTGCTGTTCTTTTTTCCAAATGGGCACGTTTACCTTAACCATATCCATGATAAACTGGCAACTATTAAAGGCGTCAGCGCGGTGAGAAGACAGGCTGACAGCCAGGACAATCCTAGCACTAGGCTGTAAATAGCCGTAACGGTGAATAATAAGGCAGTCAATCAAACTCCAGCGTTTTTTGGCTTCCTGTTCAATCATATGTAGTTGTTGCAAAGCCATCGATTGGTAACATTCAAGTGTCATGGAATCTAAGGGTTTGTTTAAAGAATCACGGACATACCCCACAAAACTAACCACGGCGCCAATATGGCGGTTACCACGTAATAACGTTTCTGTTTCATGGTCTGGGATAAAATCTTCAGGTTGAATACGATAAGGCAATTATTTTATCCTCCACTGATCGGTGGGAATAAAGCAATCTCATCGTTTAATTGAATGGGATGCGAAAAACCCACATATTTTTGGTTGACCGCAACTTTCACAACCGTGCGGTTCTTTAATGCTGCCTGATAATTGGGACCTTTTTGCTCCAGCCAGTTTAAAAGATGTTCAACTGTCTGAATTTGGGCAGGTGGATTGATAATCTCTTCTGCTAATCCCACCTTACTTCTAAGCCAAGCAAAATAAATGATCTTCATTGCATCGTTCCTGGGTTTTCTTAAAGTCTTTGTCAATTTCCCAATGATTGGGTTTTCGGTTAATTAATGGATCCTAGAGTTGTTGCAACCATATCCAAAGATTCAGGTTTATGGGATGCTATATTATTTAGGACGCAATTGCTTAACGCTGGCCATCAGATAATCATACCCAGTAACAAGGGTTAATCCAGCGGCCATCCACAGGCCTATAATCGCTGCTTCTAAAAGATAATTTGGGTACAGGGGAGCAAGCAGCAGCATGCCTAAGGAAACCATCTGTACGGCGGTTTTCCATTTTGCCAAACGGCTGACCGGCAACCTGACTTGCAATTCTGCTAAAAATTCACGAAGCCCAGAGACAAAAATTTCCCGGCTTAAGATAATTAAGGCGGCGATGACAGTCCAGCCTTCAATAATTTGCAAGGCCGTCAACATCATTAAAACGGTGGCCACTAGCAATTTATCTGCAATAGGATCAAGCAGCCGGCCTAGAGGGGATACTTGTTTCATCCTTCTTGCGAAGTAACCATCCAAATAATCTGTAATACAAGCGAAGGAATATAAAACAATACTTAGGTAACGGGCCCAATCATAGGAAATATACATGAGCCCCACCAGTATGGGCAAAACGCCAATACGTAAAAAAGTTAAGATATTGGGTAAATTTGATGGCATCATTCATCCTAATTTTTTAGTGGTCTACCCATGCTGCCTAATTTTGCCTATGAAAACAAGGTAAAAGTATGTCAAGGGCCTGAATTATAAAATTGGGTAGGTGGGGAATAAATATTCTACCTGGTGCCCCCCGATGTTATTTATTTTCAGCCAAGTCATGAAAATATGAATATACGCGTTTGGCAATATCCTGGCTAATTCCTGGTATTCTTTGCAAATCCTCAACGCCTGCCCTGGATACTTCGCGGGCGGAACCAAAGTGAAGGAGCAATAATTTTTTACGTTTAGCACCAATTCCCGGAATATCATCTAAGGCCGATTTATATAGTTGCTTTTGACGTCTCTGCCGATGGGCGCCGATTGCAAAACGATGGGCTTCATCCCGCAGCCTTTGCAGAAAATAGAGTAAAGGATCTTGGGGTTCTAATGTAAAAGGTTCTTGGCCGACCAAGAAGAACCTTTCCCGACCCGCATTCCTATCCGGGCCCTTGGCAATGGCTATTAAAAAAATGGACGTAATCCCAAGCTCTTCTAAAACCTGATTGACAGCTTGTAGTTGTCCTTTGCCGCCGTCAATCAGCATTAAATCAGGCCAATTCTGGGTTGCATCAGTTGAGGGAGAAGGATCACACTTTAAACGTCTGCGTATGACTTGGCGCATCATCCCATAATCATCATTTCCCATGGTTCCGTCATCCGTCCGAATCGCAAATTTGCGGTAAGAACTTTTGATAAAGCCTTCCGCACCTGCGGCGATCATGGCGCCAAAGGCATGGGTTCCCATTAAATGGCTGTTGTCGTAAACCTCAATACGCGCTGGTACTTTAGGCAAGTTGAAACGGGCGGCAAGCTTTTGTAACATATCCGTTTGCAATGATACATCCGATTGCCGACGTTGTAGTGATTCCCGGGCATTTTGTTCCGCATGTTCAATGATTTTATATTTTCCACCCCGTTTAGGAACGGAAAAATGGACGGGATAACCGGCTTTGCTGCTGAGAGCTTCCTGCAAAAGGGATTGATCTTTTAAAGATAGGGACAACAAAATTTCCCGAGGTGGCAATTTATCCGCATAAAACTGGCCCACAAAAGCGCTTAGGATTTCATCCGCGCTGGCTTCTGCAGGGTGACTGGGAAAATAAGACCGGCTTCCATAATTTCCGCCACCCCGGTATAAAAACACCTGAATGCAACTTTGCCCAGCTTGCTGGTAAAATCCTAAAACATCGGCTTCGGTTATGCCTTCAACAAAAATATGTTGGCGTGCCTGGATTTGGGTAAGGGCTTGCAACCGATCCCTGAAGCCCGCGGCGGCTTCAAAATCCAATTGGGCGCTGGCTTCTTGCATTTGCTTGGCCAGCTGTTCTTGAATAATCACGGTTTTACCGGATAGAAAATTTTGTGCTTGTTGCACCAGCAAGCTATAATCTTCGTTGCTGATACGTTGGACACAAGGTGCTGCACAGCGTTTGATCTGATACAGTAAACAGGGGCGATTCCGGCTGGCATATATGTTATCCGAGCAGGAACGTAACAAAAAAGCACGCTGTAAATCCATCACGGTGCTATTAACCGCTTGCCCGGAAAGGAATGGCCCATAATAACTTCCAGGAATTGTCTTGGCACCCCGATGTTTCAGAAGTTGGGGGGCAGGATGGTTATGGGTAATTACAATGTACGGGAAAGATTTATCATCGCGCAGCAAAATATTATACCGGGGCAAGATTTTTTTAATGAGGTTGCTTTCCAGTAATAATGCCTCAGCTTCTGTGTGCGTGATTGTCACTTCAAGCGACCGGGTTTCTGCAATCATGCGTTGGATACGTAATGTTAAACGATCAGGAACGGTATAATTGGTAACCCTTTTCCGTAAATTATGGGCTTTGCCAATATATAAAACTTCCCCCTTGTCATTCAACATTTGGTAAATACCAGGTTTGTTACCTAAAAGCTTGATTTGCTTTTGTAACACGGCAATACCTTGACTCAAAGGGTTCAAGTTTTCTTGTTTCTTATTCATTGTGACGATTTCCGACAACTAAAAATATACAATTAATTATTTATCAATATGTTACAAAAAAAGCTTAATCCGGCAGTTTTCGGGAAATATTTAAAAACCTGTTCTTAACGTGGGCTCACAGTTGCACGGATCTGTGGATAAGTTTGTGGATAACGTCCAGTCAATAGCGGTTATCTGTCATCTAAATCATGTTGAACAAATTTTAGCACCGAATTGATCATTCGCATCAATATTATGTTTATCTTATTGATAAATATCAATATTTAATCTTATTGTAAAACTTCTATTTTATGTGGATTAAAGCCGTTTCTTTAAAAAAACCTGCATCTTAACAGGCATGTGCATAATTTCTGCCATTTTCCACCGTTTTACAGATTAAGGGCCTGTTTTAATCCCGATGCCGGTTAACTTCAACCGCGACAATACAGTCATTGTAAACATCTAATTTCTCAACTTGAACCTTGACAGTTTTTATTTTTTTATCAGTTAAGCAATTCGTGGCTAGTAAATCTGCGATGGTTTCAATTAACAAGTGTGGCTGTTCTTTCAAAACTTCCTGCAACCGTTTTTTTAGCAAGTCATAACACACCACATGCTGGATTTTGTCATCAATGGGGTATTTAGCATGTATCTCCATCTCCAGATGGATACGAATGCGCTGTAAAATATCTGCTTCCTTGGGATTAATACCAACTTTGGTATATACAACCCAGTTTTTAATAAATAATTTCATTGGCATGAGCCTCAACATTATTCAGGCAAGATGTAATTTCTTGAAGGTACCGACCAACCCAAATGTTGACCACCGTCAAGCGCCAGCATCTGACCAGTCATTGCAGGCGAATCAACAATAAACTGTATAGCGCGGCTGATTTCTTCGGGACTTGTACCATGTTGTAACGGCATCGCCAAACATTGGTCCTGAAATTGCTTGGGTGTTTGCCTAGGGCTTGGCAGGGTAGGGCCGGGGCCAATGGCATTCACCCGGATATAAGGGGCCCAGGCTAAAGCCAGGGTTTGGGTTAGTGTCCATAACCCTGCCTTACTGATGGTGTAGCTGGTGAAATAGGGTGTTAAACATAAAACACGTTGGTCAATGATATTGATGATATTGGCATGTCTACCCGCAGGTAACTGCTGCTGGAATTTCTGACTAAGGATGAAGGGGGCCCTTAAATTAATTTGCATGTGAAGCTGCCAAGATTGGCTGGTTGCAGTTGCTGCATCATCCCGTTCAAATATCGAGGCGTTATTGACCAAACAATCAATTGGTTTTTGAATGGTTTTCGCAATTATGGGGATCAAATCTGCTGTTTCTTGTTCCTGGCTTAAATCTGCAGCGAAGGACATGGCTGTTCCTCCCTGGGCAGCAATTGTTTTTACCAATGCTTCGGCCGCTTCATGCGATTGATGGTAATGAAGCATGACATTCCATTTTTTCTCTGCAAAACCAAGGGCAATGGCTTTACCAATTCTTTGGGCTGAACCCGTAATCAGAACCGTTTTCCTATTGGGAAGAAGGGCCGACGACGATTTATTGGCCATATCAAGATTCCTATCAACACGCCATTGTTGCGTTCATTAATCTTCCAGTAACAGACCATTCCGGTGTGGTAAAGGAATTTTGCCAACCACTTTGGCAACCGTATCGCTGGGCCGAAGGAAGTGATCCAGTCGCCTGGATAAAATAAAACCATCTGTCACACTGACAACCGGGATCCTTGCTTGGGAAGGATCAATTGCGGCTGGGTCTACAATTTCAGCAATAACTTCCCCCTTTTTAACTGGCGCGCCTAATTTTTTGCGGTAAACAACGATCCCCCCCGTCGGTGCTTTGATAATATCGCAGGCCGTAAAGTCTGTCGCTTGGTTAAGCAAAGGCGGTAAAGCCCCAGGATTGCCAGCAACCAGCTGGCGGCGCTGCAGAAAGCGGAAAATGCCTTGTGCGTCTTTTAAGGCTAATTCGTCATTGACATCGGCTGAACCCCGATGCTCAACCGTTGCCGCCATACAGGCGGCAGGAATTGGCCAATTGGGAAAATCTGTCGCCAATTTAATCCAGGGCGTGCTAAGGCTTTCATCAAAAGATTGCCCGCCCGAATCAGCACTTAGTAAACTGGCATAACTGCCCAGTTCTGCAGCCAAATCGGTTGCATCCGGCCAATGGGCAGGGGTTAGAAATAAATGCATCAAGGCTTCGTCATCGCAATGTAAATCCAAAACAAAGTCACTATCAAAAGCCAATCGTGCCAATGTCAATTTCAGGCTGCTCATTTCACTGAAAGGCGTGGCTTGGTCTAAAATTTGCTGGATTCCCTGGCGGATAATTTGGGTATTGCGGTCGGCGTTAGGGGTTAAAAGATGGCCGATGGTTTCGGGTAATGCCGAATATAAATCCGGCCAATTGCGGTTGAAATTCCCGGCCCCCCCTAGTTCATACCGGCCAGTTAATTTGGCATTCATAAATTGGCTTAGGCCGATGGGATTAGCAACCGGTATAACAACAATTTCACCGCAAATTTGTTTTTTTTGATCGGCCTGATCCAATAATTTTAACAAATGATGGGCAACTAACATCCCAGGAATTTCATCCGCATGCAAAGAAGCTTGGATATAGGCTTTAGGTCTTGCTCCTCTAACGCCAAAACGATGGACAATAATTTGCCGCTGGGTCAAGGTGGTCCCAGTTAATAAAGGGATGTATTCAGTTATTTTGGGCATCGATAAACTTTCAAATTTTTTTCAGAATTGAGGCGAACGTTAAAAATCGTACTTTATCAAGAAAGAAATGACAAAAAGCCATTCCGTGCTAGGGTGAATAAGTAATAAAAATTAATTTCGGCAATATATATAATAGTCTTTGATGGAAAAAGCAAAATATGATCCCTTCCTTGAAGCTTGACCTGAATAAAGAACAACAGGAAGCCGCGGAAACCATTGATGGGCCGTTGCTAATTTTGGCAGGTGCAGGTACCGGTAAAACACGGGTTTTAATCGCCAGGATAGCGCATATTCTTGCCACGGGCCGGGCTTATCCCAATCAGTTATTGGCGGTTACTTTTACCAATAAGGCCGCTCAGGAGATGAAATCCCGGGTTGCTGCTGTTTTACAGCGGCCAGTTGAGGGGTGGTGGTTAGGTACTTTTCATTCTTTGTCTGCCCGTCTTTTGCGGCGTCATGCGGAATTGGTTGGATTAACCCCCCAATTTACAATCTTGGATGAAGATGATCAGCAACGATTGATTAAACAATTATTGCAAAGTGAAAATATCGATGACCAAAAATTGCCCGCCAGGCAAGTGGCAGGGATATTTTCAAGATGGAAAGATAAAGGTCTTTTCCCAAGCCATGTCCAAAATTTATCGGTCAATAACTTTGTCCATGTTAAGTTACCACTTTTATACGCCGCTTACCAGGAGCGACTGAAAAACCTTAATTGTTGTGATTTTGGTGATTTGCTATTGCATAATTTGCAGATATTGGGCTCTCATCCTGATGTTTTGGGCCAATATCACCAGCAATTCCGCTTTCTAATGGTGGATGAATATCAAGATACTAATACCGCCCAATATTTATGGATACGGTTATTATCGCAAAAGCATCAAAATCTCTGTTGTGTCGGCGATGATGATCAATCCATTTATGGGTGGCGGGGGGCAGAGATTGGCAATATTTTAAAATTTAGCCAGGATTTCCCCACGGCAAAAATTGTACGGCTTGAGCAGAATTACCGTTCAACCCCCCATATTTTGGCGGCAGCCTCAGGCATTATTTCCCATAATAAGCAAAGGATGGGTAAAACCTTGCATACCAATATGGTTGGCGGAGACAAAGTGCAGCTGGGTAATTTCTGGGATGGGACGGAGGAGGCAAGATATGTCGCGGAAGAAATTGAAGCATTGCAACGCCGTGGCCATAGTTTGGGGGCCATTGCTATCCTGGTGCGAACGGGTGCCCAAACCCGGGAGTTTGAAGAACGGTTTCTAACATTTGGCATTAAATACCGGGTGATTGGGGGGCCAAGATTTTATGAAAGACTGGAAATTCGTGATGCCCTAGCATATTTAAGGTTAGTGTATCAGCCGCGGGATGATTTGGCTTTCGAGCGCATTATTAATAAACCCAGGCGTGGAATTGGCGATACCACTATTCGGTTATTATATCAGCTGGCTAAACAACATACGTGCAGTCTAACGGAAGCAGCCAAACGTTTTGCAGCCGAACAACAGGGAAACACGTCGGCACGTCGTTCTATAGCCAGTTTTATGAGTAATTTTGAGCGTTGGCGGGCACTGTCATCGCAGCAACGCCATACCGATCTGGCCCGGCTTATTTTAGACGAATCAGGGTATACGGAGATGTGGCAAAAAGATCCATCTCCCGATTCGATTGGCCGCCTTGAAAATTTAAAAGAACTGATATCGGCAATGGAGCAGTTTGATAATTTGGCAGGATTCTTGGAGCATGTCAGCTTGGTTATGGAAAACGCTGAGGGTAATCCCGAAGATATGGTAACCATTATGACGCTGCATAGTGCGAAAGGCCTTGAATTCAACATATTATTTTTACCTGGATGGGAGGAAGGGTTGTTTCCCCATCAGCGGGCGCTTGACGAGACCGGTAACCAGGGATTAGAGGAAGAAAGAAGACTGGCTTATGTAGGGATCACCCGGGCTCGCCAACGCTTATATATAACCTATGCCAATAGCCGCCGTTTATATGGGTTGTGGCAGCACGCTTTGCCATCTCGGTTTATTTGGGAATTACCCAAAACGGCAGTTGAGCCTATACAAACAAGCTTGCTGGCGGAAAAATGGAATTACATATGGGCGCAAAAATCTTCCTCCCAATCCGCTGAATTGGTCCCTGAAAAAAACACCCGGCCGATACGCCAACCTTTGCCATTCCTGCAAAATAATTCCATCCGGGGTGATTTGGCGATCAACAGGCCAACGGTTATAGGGACAGATAAAAAATTTTTACAAGGCGATAAGGTATTCCATCAAAAATTTGGCTATGGTATAGTGCTTAATCGTGAGGGGGAGCATTTGGAAATCGCCTTTGATAAAGCGGGGACCAAAAAGGTCATGGCTGCTTTTTTAGTGGCCGCAAATGTAGCAGGATAGGGGAGACAAATGGATAATCTATGGATATTGCAAGTGACTTTGCCAGAGGGTGCTGCTGATCGGCACCGCGTTAAATTAGAAGAAATGGGTGAAGGTTTAGGGATTGCTGTTTCCAGTTTTGAAAATAACCTGAAGCAGTGGGTTGTTGAAATCTTAGCGAACCATTCTCTCGCATCAAAGAAAACTTTCTTTCAAGAATATTTAGACCAGCAATTGATTGATGGATATTTGATTGATGCAGCTCCACTCCCCGCCAAAGATTGGGTGAAAGAAAGTGAGCAAATATTAGCGCCTTTTAAGGTGGGCAGATTTTTTATCTACGGCTCATTTTACCGGGGAAAATTACCTATCCGCCTAACCCCTTTAAAAATTGATGCGGGATTGGCTTTCGGCACTGGGCGCCATGAAACCACCGCCGGATGCTTAAATGTGCTGCACACTTTCTATAAACGCAAGCGGCAATTTTATAATATTTTGGATATGGGATCAGGCAGTGCCATTTTGGCAATGGCGGCCGCTTCTTTATGGAAAAAAGCAACAGTATTGGCAGTTGATAAGGACTATGAAGCTTTGGAAGTGGCCCGGGCAAATATCCGGCTAAATGAATTAAAAGGTCGGATCAATGTGCGTTGGAGTAATGGGTATGGTACATGGGTTAAAAAACAGGGTCCCTATGATTTAATAATGGCCAACATACTGGCGCGTCCCTTATGTGATATGGCTTATGGTTTGGCTAAGAATTTGGCGCCCAATGGAGCAGCCGTTTTATCCGGTTTGTTGATTTCCCAAGAAGACCAGGTTGAAAAGGCTCAGCAACAACAGGGATTGGTTGTGGAAGAACGCTTGCGGATGCAAGAATGGACCGTGTTGGTTGTTAAACATCAGGCAAAGCCAGCGGATGATAGAATAAATGCTGAGGAAGTGTAATAAGGAAGGGATGAAAAAAGATCGGTAATGAAAAGTGGCGGATTAATAAATAATTATGCGCAACAGGGAAGGGTTTCCCTTGTTTTAGGCAACTTGTTTCAATTTTAAATCGTTGCTTTCCTGGGGGCAATGGAGGTAGCCATCTGTTGTCTTGCTGCCGACGGCTAGCGGGCAAAGCATGAGATGATAATGATCGCTAGATGGTTTGTTTGTGAAGGACGCATAGTGGCTGGTGCTATCCCCATTTTGGGAAACGTCACCCGCCACGCCAATATCTTCCATCATATGGCTGCTGAAACCGTTTAATTCACGTCTTGCTAACGCTTGGCGTGAAGACAGTCGCCGCTGGTTTTTCATAAACCGGATTGAACGGACCATCTGGGTAAAAGTCGATACAGACGTCTTGATAGATGTATTTTGAGCCTGCTTTGTCTTTAAACCAGGTGGGGATTTAGTTTTAACTATTCTACTATTTTTCATGGATTTAAACCTTTGTAAAAATGACTGATGCGGAGACGCATTATTTCTGCAACAAACAAAACGAAAAATTGTTTTGCTGCAATTGCTAATTTTTAATTGCACGCCTTCACAGCCACCTTTGTAGCATAATAATGGAATAATAACAAGATTATTTTGCATTGCAGCATATTAATCGTAAAAATCATGGCTAATGCTTTTTTATGTAATAAACATGCGATAATAAGCGGTATATAAGAAATATTATTGCAAAATTAATCCTTGAAGTAAAAAATATAACCAATAAAAGATATTAATATCCTTGGCTAACAAAGGCCTTTTTCTTTTTATGAATAATTGTTGCATATTTGCATCACGCGAATTCAGCTGGAATTGCTGTAAATTCCCGATAATATCCACAATAGATCAGCAACCAAGTTAAAATAACAAAGGAATTGGGGAAAATGACAAACTATCGGGGGGACGCTTATTTAGAAGGGCTTTTAAAGAAAACTGCTTTTAAACAGGGCGTATCCGATATTTATGAGTTGATCCAAGGAGTTTTAGCAGCCCCGGTTGATATCCATGAAAATATGTGGTTGTCGCTGGTTGCGGATCAAAAGAATGTGAATTTAATCCAGACCATTGGGTTTAGCGGCGAAAGTGCGGGATTGTCATCAAGGGACGCTAAAATGAATTCGGGTTTGGTTCAAAAATCAGATGCTCATAAAAGTCCGTGGTCGTCAGTCATTAAAGATCCGAATGTGGCGGATTTGGTTCAGCAGTTACTGGCTTTAAAAAATCAGTTACAAAAAGATTATCCCACGAACTTATCCTTGGCTGCAACCAAGCAAGGCTGCCGTCAACGGTTACAACAATTGCGTGGGTATCTTCTGCAACAAAAATTAGATGGATTCCTTATCCCGCGTACCGATGAATATCAAGGGGAATATGTGGCTCTCTATGCCGAAAGATTAGCTTGGTTGACCGGGTTTACCGGATCCTACGGCTTGGCGGTGGTGTTGCAAGAAAAGGCCGCTTTATTTGTGGATGGCCGCTATATTTTACAAGCTGGACAACAAACGGATGCTGAATGTTTTATCCCCTTCCTAGACCGCGAACAACCCAGCGATGGATGGTTAGTCAAGAATTTACAAAAAGGTCAGCGTTTGGGGTATGACCCGTGGTTACATACCCCCAACCAATTGCAGCGTTTCATGCAGGCTGCTGAGAAAGTGGGGGCGGTCTTAGTAAGGCTGGATAAAAACCCGATTGACCAAATTTGGGTAGATCATCCGAAACTGCCGATTTCGCCCGTGGCCATCCAGCCAGTGCAATATGCCGGTCGGAATGTCCAGGAAAAAAGCGCTCTCTTGGCGCAAGAATTGCAACAAAAACAAGCGGACGCAGTGGTCTTGACCGCACCCGAATCAATTGCCTGGCTTTTGAATATCAGGGGTGGGGATGTTCCTAATACGCCTTTCGCCCATAGTGTCGCTATTTTTCATCAAAATCAACAAATCGATTGGTTGATTGATCTGCGCAAACTGCCTGCTAATATTAAACAGCAATTACCGCCAACCATCCAATTGCATCCGATTTCCCTATTAGGCACAAAGATTGATCAATTAGGCCAGCAGCAGAAAACAATTATGGTGGATCCCGATATTACGGCAGAGTGGTTTTTTAACCGGTTGGAAAAATCCGGCGCGGTGATCAAGCGGGCTTCCGATCCTTGCCAATTGCCACGCGCTTGTAAAAATGCAACCGAGGTTAAAGGAACGCGTGCCAGCCATCAGCGTGATGGCGCCGCGATTTGCAATTTATTGGCATGGCTGGAGGAAGAGGTTAAAAACAAACGCCCCTTAACCGAATTGTCGGTTGCGGATCAACTGTATCAATTTCGCCAGCAAAACGCCTTATTCCGCGGCATCAGTTTTGAGACTATTGCAGGGGCCGGTCCGCATGGGGCGATTGTCCATTACCGGGCAACATCTGCAAGCAATCGCTTATTAAAGGAAGGCGAGCTGTTGTTACTTGATTCCGGCGGGCAGTATTTGGATGGCACGACAGATATAACTCGCACCATCAGCATTGGCAATCCAACCGCTGACATGAAAAAACATTTCACCTTGGTGTTAAAGGGGCATATTGCCTTGGGGGCTGCTAAGTTCCCCAAAGGGGTGAGTGGCCACCAACTGGATGCAATTGCCCGCTACCCACTGTGGCAATACGGGTTAAATTATGACCATGGCACGGGCCACGGTGTGGGCAGCTATCTAAGCGTGCATGAAGGGCCGCAGCGCATCAGTGCAGCGCCGAACCAAGTGGCTTTACAACCCGGCATGATTTTGTCGAATGAACCCGGTTATTATAAAGCGGGTGCTTACGGCATCAGGATTGAAAATCTGGTGCTCGTGGTGCCTGCAACCATTGCCGGAGCTGAGCGGGAAATGTTGGGGTTTGAAAACTTAACCTTGGCGCCGTTTGACCGCCGCCTGATCGATATATCATTGTTAACGTCTGAGGAAATTGCCTGGGTTGATGCCTATCATCAACGCGTGTACCAAGAACTGCAGCCTTTGATTTTGGCAAATACCCAGAAATACCTGGCTTGGGCAACAGCGCCGTTAAAAACTTAGAGGTTTTAGATAATATCGGCACAAATATGACTAATGATGATTTTACGCAGCAGAATCAGGGTATCAACTAATAAATCAGATGGCTAGTCTAATATTTTAATGAATCAACTGCAGCCATTCTTTCTCTAGGATAATTTTTATACCCAATTCCTTCGCCTGTTTTTCCTTGGAACCGGCATCGGCCCCACATACTAGCAAATTGGTTTTTTTGGAAACGGCGCTGCCCACCTTGGCACCTAATTTTTCCGCAATGGCTTTGGCTTCCCCGCGGGACATTTGCTGTAAAGTACCCGTGAAAACAACGATTTTTCCACTTAGGGGATGGGTGCTGGAGGCAGAGCGGGGGTTCATAGGGCAATACCTGAATTTCCTGCAATAAATCACGGATGATGGCTTGTTGATGGCTGTCATTCAGCGAGTCAACAATATCTTCCGCCATGGCTTCGCCAATGCCTTCGATGTCATCTAATTCTTGGTAGGAAGTTGATTGCCGATCCTGGGCGTTCTGGATGGAATGCCTTAAAGACGGCCAGTCATGATAATGTTTGGCGAGTAACTGGGCGGTAACCGAACCAATTTGGGGAAGGCCAAGCGAATAAATAAAACGTTCCAAACTGATCCGGCGCCGGTCATTAATGGCTGACAATAAATTCCGTACCGACAAACTGCCCCAACCCTCCCGTTTCATTAAATTCTCCCGATGCTGGTGCAGGCGGAAAATATCTGCAGGGCTTTGGATCAGTTTGTCTTGGTAAAATTCTTCTAAGTGACGAATACCTAAACCCGTAATATCAAAAGCATCGCGGCTGACAAAATGCCTGAGGCGTTCAACTGCTTGGGCAGGGCAGCTGACCCCACCCGTGCAACGCCAGGCGGCCATGCCAACCAAGCGTTTGGCAGGGCTGCCACAAATAGGACATTGCTGAGGGAATTGAAACGGTTGGCTGTCTTGTGGCCGATCCGCCAATATCACTTGGATGATTTGCGGGATAACATCGCCTGCCCGCCGAACCACCAGCTTATCACCAATTCGGATATCTTTGCGTTCAATTTCATCTTGGTTATGTAAGCTGGCACGCGCAACCACAACGCCGCCCACCGTTACAGGTTCCAAATCGGCTACTGGCGTCAAAATGCCAGTACGCCCCACCTGGATATTAATGTTTTTAAGGATGGTGGTGGCTTGTTCCGCCGAGAATTTATGGGCAATGGCCCAGCGTGGGGCGCGGCTGATGAAACCCAAACGCTGCTGTAAAGCCAGGGTATTAATTTTATAAACAACCCCGTCAATATCATAATCCAACTGGTGGCGGGCATTTTCTAATTCTTGGTGAAAAGCCAGTAAATCATCTGTTTGATGGCACAGACGGT